>JAOZLU010000141.1 GCA_029934695.1 Desulfobacterales bacterium
ATAACAAATAACAAATAACAAATAACAAATAACAAATAACAAATAACAAATAAATGACAAGCATCAAGCATCCGAAACCTCCGTGGTTGCGGCGGCGTCTTCCGACAAAGCCTGCTTATGGAAAGGTCAGGGGGCTGCTGAATGACAGTCGGCTCCATACTGTGTGCCAGGAAGCCAAATGCCCCAACCAATGGGAGTGCTTTTCCTGTCAGACAGCCACATTCCTTATTATGGGATCCCGTTGCACACGCAATTGCCGATTCTGTGCTGTCGCGCACGGGCCTTCGGAGCCGCCTGATCCGGGCGAGCCGATCCGGGTGGCCGAGGCTGCCCGGGACATGGGATTGCGTTATATCGTTGTCACCTCTGTCACCCGCGATGATCTCCCTGATGGCGGGGCAGGTTTTTTTGCACAAACCATTTATGAAATCCGGAAGAAAATACCTGATGCGCTTGTGGAGGTTCTGATACCGGATTTCCAGGGAAATGCGGACGCAATAAGGACAGTCGTGAAGGCCCGCCCCGATGTGTTGAACCATAACCTTGAGACGGTCCCGCGTCTTTACCCTCGGGTTCGGCCGGAAGCTGAATATCACCGCTCTTTGGCCCTTTTAAAGCAGGTGAAGCTCTGCGACGCGGAAATCCCCACCAAGTCGGGGCTTATGCTCGGCCTCGGGGAGACCCGTGATGAAATCCGTGAAACATTGGAAGACCTGCTTGACGCGGATTGCCGCATCCTGACGTTGGGCCAGTACCTTCAGCCCTCAAAAGATCACCTGCCGGTGGAGCAGTTTATACCGCCCGAAGAATTTGACAAATGGCGGGAAACTGCTCTTAAAATGGGTTTTTCAGAAGCTGCCAGCGGGCCTTTTGTACGAAGTTCTTA
Source organism: Desulfobacterales bacterium (assembly GCA_029934695.1). GTDB lineage: Bacteria > Desulfobacterota > Desulfobacteria > Desulfobacterales > 4be13 > JAOZLU01. The sequence continues at coordinate 887 of JAOZLU010000141.1, forward strand.
TCACGCAAAAGATTTGTATCAGGCAGTTAAATCCTGACACCCGACTATCAAGTTTTTAGTTTATTGACAGGGAGCTGAAATTCCGGCTCAAAAATTTCCAATAAATTCAGTCAACAGAAAAAAACTTGATAGTCGAGTGATAATACAACATATAGAATCGGATATACTTCAGGTGGACAAACGTCTGGATCGGATGGACAAATATCTGGAACAGGTGGACAGATGCCTGGATCGGATGGACAAACATCTGAAACAGGTGGACAAACGTCTGGATCGGATGGACAAACATCTGCCTTTTGAACTCCGCCAGGAGATTCCCGGACAATATTTTATACGGTCAGCAAACCACAGGGATTACAAGGAAGCCGCAGAGAACCGTGGAAACTCTCCGCGGTTCTTTGCGTGCGGTTAAAATAAGGATTCAGATGATCACAGAATCCATCAGGATCATTTAAAAAAAGTCAGGAGCGCATGAAGATTGCTCAACGGATGGGGCGGACACCCGGGGATATACAAATCCACAGGCAAAAGGGTGTCCAGCCCCTCTGTTATCTCAGGGCTGCCGCGAAACGGCCCCCCGGTCAGAGCGCAGCTTCCCACGGCAATAACCACTTTGGGATCCGGTGTGGCCTTGTATGTCCGGAGCAGCGCTGTTTTCATATTCCTGGAAACCGGGCCCGTCACCACAATGGCATCCGAATGGCGAGGCGAAGCCACGAAGTTGATGCCGAACCGGGCCAGATCAAAAAAAGGCGTTGCCAGCACATTCAGATCCGCCTCACACGCGTTGCAGCCCGCGGCCGAAACCTGGCGAAGCTGCAGAGACCGCCCAAAGAGCTTTTTAAAGTGCTGCCTGGAATGATCGGCCAGAGAGGGAAGCGATCCGTCGGTCAGCAGGTGTTCTTTCTCAGCCACCGAAATCTCAAAATCATTGGTGAATGAGACAAATGCTCCATTGGAAATGCGCTCGCACGTTCCGCAGAACACACATCGTCCCATATCAATTAATCGTCGCACAGGATCAATAGCATTCTGGGGACAGAGATCAGCGCACTCCGCAGCCAGTTCTGCCGAAGCATCCTTATGAATCTGGGGCAGTCCTCGATATCGCCGCCACAGAGCAATCTTCTCCTTTGGATAAGCGCTTGTCCGGTACCCCTGTTCAAATCTGTTTTTCAGCGTATTAAACATAATTTTAAGTTTTAGGTTTTAAGTTTTAAGTTTTAGGTGTCAGGTTTTAGGTGTCAGGCGTTAAAACCTAAAACCTAAAACCCTTCTTACAGATCAAATCCGCAATACGAGAGATTGAAGCTTTTGTTGTTGAGGGGAAAGTCCGAAATCCCCGTATCTCTCAGGGACATGGCCAGCCCGTTCCAGTTATGAAACGACGGGTCTTTGACCTTGTACCGGAGAATACCGCCCTCGGCATCTGTCAGCACACAGTGGGACAGTTCGCCCCGCCATGCCTCGTTGACCGTCACCACAAAGGATGACGGTTCAAGAGCAGGAATTTTGCCATTCACACAGTCCGTCTCAACCGGACCGTTTATAAGTGACTGGATAATATTAATGGACTGCATCACCTCGTCACCCCTGACTTTTGCCCGGGCATACACATCACCTGAGGGCAGCGCATATTCAGGAATATCCAGCCTTTTATAATGCTCCGTGGGAAAACAGCGTCTTGCATCATAAGGCATTCCGCAGGCCCGGGCAGCAGGCCCCACAAGCCCCAGTTTTTCCGCATCTGAAAGGCTGACAGCACCGCAGTCTTCAAACCTCGACAGAACACTGGGAGTGGAAAACAGCAGTTCAGCCACATGCCTCACCTGGGGTTTTATTTCCTTTATCCGTTCATCCAAAATATTACGCACCTCATCTGCCAGTGAGAAGCAGACCCCCCCGGGTCGGACCAGTCCCTTGCCGAATCTGTTTCCGCAAAGCAGGAGCGACATATTCAGAAAATCGCCTCTCATGCGGCCGCAGTAATTTGCCGGCGGCAAAAACGCCACATCGCCGCTCAGAGCACCAAGATCGCCAACATGGTTGGCAATACGCTCCAGTTCCAGGGCAATGGTTCTGATAACCTGTGCGCCCTTATCCGGCGCAACAGAAGAAAGGGCTTCCACAGCCTGGGAATAGCACAGGCTGTTGCCCACAGATGTATCCCCGGCAATACTTTCCGCTATAATCGGGAGCCGTCTGGCATCCGCATTCAGAAGGAGATTCTCAACCGCCCGATGCTGATATCCCAGTTGAATCTCCAGATGCAGAACCCGTTCTCCGATGCAGTTGAACCTGAAATGACCCGGCTCAATCACCCCCGCATGAACAGGACCCACCGCGACCTCATGAATCTCCTCGCTCTCAACCGCATAATATTCATAATTCCCGGGAATATCTTCCGCATAATCATTTCCGAAAACATCCGGCTTGCCGCGATAATTGGCATGATAGCGGACGGCCTTCAGCCACGGATGTCCTTCGGGCCGGATCCCGAACTGTTCCGCAATCTCCCGTTCAAAGATATGAAACGGTTCGCATTCCGCCGTAAATGACGGATAAGCTTCGGGCGCGTCGCATCCGGCCGCCAGCAGTCTGTCTGTCCTCAGCACAGCCATGAGTTTCATGTCTCCGCCTTCGGGATATGCAAAATAATGGATGACCTTGCCCCCGTCTTTGACGATATCCAGGGCCTGATGCCTGAATTCATCAAATCCAAGGTGCGGAATTTCATCTCTCGCCAGTTTCCTGCCATTTTCAATTTCCAAAAAATCCGTTTTCATTAAAATCCTCCCCCGACAGCACTCACTGCATTGAAAATCATCTGGTACAAAGAATCAGGAATCCAGAAACACAGCAGCAGAGATGTCAGAAGCAGCGCATACTGGGGCCAGAACATGGCGGGTTTTTCCTCCATCTGAGCTGTTTCACCGGCACCGCCAAAGGAAATTCTCATGGCGTGATTGGCAAAACCGGCAAAAACCACGCACAGAGTCAGGATGAAAATTCCTGCCCATACATAGTGTCCTGCGCGGAACGCTGCGGTTATAATAAAAAATTCTCCAAGAAAAATCCCAAACGGCGGAAACCCGGAAATGCCGACAAAGCCCCCGAAAAATGCCACAAAAGTTCTGGGCATCCGTCTGATCAGACTGCCGGTGTCTTCAATCAGATGGCTGCCATAGCCCAGAAGGATATTCCCGGAAGTCAGAAACAGGGAGGATTTGATCAGGCTGTGATGGATCAGGCACAGTATGGCTCCATATACGCCCAGCCCTCCGATGCCCGTGCCAAACGCGATGATCCCCATGTTTTCAATGCTTGAATAAGCCAAAAGCCGTTTGTACTCGGTCTGTCTGAGGATAAAGGTCGCAGCCGCCAGAATGGACATAAGGCCGAATACCATGAGAATGGTACTGGAAAAATCGCCGAGCCCGGCCGCGTACATCACTTTATGGGTTTTGAATATTCCGAGGTAGGCACAGTTGAGCAGCACGCCGGACAAAAGTGCTGATGCCGGACTGGGTGCCTCACTGTGAGCATCAGGCAGCCAGGTGTGCATGGGCGTGAGCCCCATTTTTGTGCCGTATCCCACAAGAATAAAGACAAAGGCCGCCTTCAGCCAGACAGGATCAAGGTCTTTGGCCACACCGGTAAGCCCGGAAAAGGAAAGCGGCGCGTCCACATTGCCCACATCCATGGCAAGGGTGATCAGGACTGACCCCAGCAGAGCCATGGCAATGCCCACTGAACAGACCAGCACATATTTCCAGGTCGCCTCAAGAGATTTCTGAGACCTGTGCGTGTAAATCAGCGGCGTGCTGGCCAGGGTTGTGGCTTCAATGGCAATCCACAGAACCATGATATGATCTGAGAGAGTGACCATGGTCATGGTGGACAGAAACAGCAGCATTGATCCGATGAAAATATTTTCGGACCGGATATCGGCAACATCAAGATAACCGGTCGTGTAAATGGAAATCAGGAAAAAGAGCAGTGATATCACAATCAGCGACAAAAGTCCCTCGGGTGTCACTGCAAAATAGCCCGGGAACAAAGGCTCCGGCTGAAATATCCACAGGAAAAGGGACAGCAGGAGATGAGCAATGCCGGTAAGTACCAGAAGCGGACGTCCGGCTTCTTTGGGGATGAAAAATGCAATTGCTCCTGTGACAAACGGAGCTATGAAAATGATTTCAACCATAAGACCATACCTTATTCTTTTAAAGTTCTGAGTCGGGCCGTATCCACATCATCAAATGTCTTTTTGATGTTCTGAAGGATTACGGCCATGATCATGACGCCGGCCAGCACGTCAAGAAGGATGCCGAATTCGACAATATGATGGGCACGGACCGAAAATGTGGTTCCCACGAGATATATGCCGTTTTCCATCATAATATAGCCAAGTACCATGGCAATGGCGTTTCGGCGGGCCATAAGCAAAAACATGCCTCCCACGAGAAGCGTGATCGCCGTGGGCAGAATCAGGGTGCTTCCACTGATGCCACTGACTGACGGCACATTAAATTTGCGGCTCACAAAGGTCGCCGCGACGATTAATATCAGACCGGCCAGCACGGACGCGTGAAACCCGATGATAGGCTCCACTTCCCTGCGGATGGCGACTTTTTTAATGGCGAGGTAAATACACAGGGGAATGATAATTCCCCGGATCATCAGGGTGGCCAGGGTCAGGACAACGCCGCCGGCACTGAGATCGTGGCCTATGAACAGGGGAGCCACGGATATTACCACCCCCTGAAAGGCCAGTACTTTGATCAGTCCCGGGAGTCTGCTGGAGCCAAAGGAGAACAGTACCGACAGCAGCACGAGGGACAAAACTGTATCAAGCGGATGTATCATTTTACAGAAACTCCAATGTGATAACGGTTGCAAAAAAGGCCAGAGCAAAGGATGTCAGGACAAATTTGGGAACTTTGTCCATCCGATACCTTGCCATGACGGATTCTGTGATACCCGCGGCAATATAAACCGCGCACAGTGTGATTGCGAACATTCCCCCATTCACAATGGGATGGCCCATATCAAAGGGGAAAATCAGCCGGGAGATCAGGGCTGAATAGAAAAACAGTTTGAAAAAGGACCCCAGCTCTATAAACGCAAGATCAGGGCCGCTGTGATCCAGAACCATGACCTCATGTATCATGGTCAGTTCCAGATGGGTGGCCGGGTCATCCACCGGCACACGGGAGTTCTCTGTCAGAAGTATGATGAACAGGGAAACGACCACGAACAGCAGGGGCGCACCGGCTGTCTGCCAGATTGCATAAGGCTGATCCCCGGAAAAGAACGCGGCCAGGCGCAGTTCCCCGGTGATCGTATAAAGCAGGATCAGTATCATGAACAGCGTGGCTTCGCAGATTATGGGAAAATACGCTTCCCTGGCCGCGCCCATTCCCTCAAATGGTGAGGCGGTGTCCATGGCTGCCGCGATGGTAAAAAAACGCCCCAGTCCCATGAGATATAAAAGAAAGATCACATCGCCTGTAAACGAGAACACCGGTGTCTGTCCTGCTATGGGTAAAAACATCAGGACAGTCACAGCGCTGCACAGCGAGACCATGGGACCCAGTTTGAAGATAAAGGTTGTGCTGGTGCTGTAAACCGAACCTTTTTGGAACAGTTTGACCAGCGTATAATAATTGATCAGCAGCGGGGGGCCTTTTTTTCCCCCGAAAAATGCCTTCACTTTCAGGATGATTGCTGAGAACAGCGGGGCTGAAAGCATTGCCAAGGCCAGGAAAACAACAGATTCCATAATAGTTTCTCACGGTTAAAAGGTTAATAAATTATATTCATCCCATATTTTTATGAAAAATATGGGATTGGGAGACTGCTTGGGAACTTTTGAATATATCATTAAACGGAACTCTTCCTAAGTCTCATCACTTTTGTATTCTTTTTGGTCTATATATGTTTCAATATTCTCAATAATTCTTTCTAAATATGCAATTATTTCATCTTTAAAATCACGAATATCAGTCAATGTATAATCTTTTCCAATTTCCCTGAATGAAAAATTACCATGAGCTAACTCATTACGATGATTTTTTACTTTTTGCAATTTTTCACCGTGTTTTGTTTTTTTATAATCAGAATTAGTGGAAAAACCATATTGTTTTGCCAGATCGTTTATTTCACTTCTCCCAGCATTTCCTGAAAATACATCTTTTTTATCAAAGCAGGACGAAATTATATCAATAGAGATTTCATTTATCTCATTGATAAATTTTTCAACCTTTTTTTTATTTTTTAAATATTTGACGAGTTTTACTTTTATCCCTTCTTTTATATCATCAAAAGGTATTTTTTCTTTTTTAATAGAGATGTGAATTTGTTCAATTGCAGCACTGATTGATGATTCCGTAAGGTTATACAGCATTAAAAAAATATTCGCTTTCATTATACCTCTTAATTCCGGCGATATTTTTTTTGGTGAATTATCATTCCAACTGACAGTATCATAAGTCAGAAGATTTTCTAAAAAAATGAAATATGTATTAATTTCATTTTTTCGTTGATTAAAGTCTCTTTTTACTTCTTTCATTTTTCGAGTAATTTATCTCTTACATATTCAAATCTGCCAATTACTTTTAAGCGGTTATTTGCAGCATCAGAACGAGTGTGTTTACTAAACTCTTTTGAATCAATCCAATTTTCAACAGACTTCGGTTTTAAATCCGGTTTCTCTTGTAATGCTAAATGAACTCCGACTGATATTGCTTCAAATCTCACTCTTGGTGTTGATTTACCACCTTTTGTTTTTTTAAAACCAACTGGGAAATATTTATCCACAAAATGTAACATTTTATCAAAATCAGCTTGCATTTCATTGATATTATAATTCTCTGAAATTTGTATTAAATATTCATCAAGAAACTCATCAACTCTGTGGATAAATTTTTTATAATTAGAACTATATGCAAAATATCTCAATATCATTTCAGCACCTTCTTCTCTTTTTAACCTTTTTTCACTAATTGGACATAATTTTATAAAAAGAGCATTTTTAGAAAATTCATTCAAAAAATTATAAAATTTCTCATCAATTAGTCCTTTACGAATTTCCATTGGTGCTAAATCATAAGGTTTTGTGTTGATTCTCTCAAATAAATCTTTTCGAACAAACCATGATGCATTTTCTGTCAGTTCTATTGACCTTAATGTTTTACGTCCAAATCTGCGCTGTCTTGATACAAACAAATCGTTATAAGTGAAACCGTTTAATTTTTCTGTTTTTTTTAACCCGTTAAGTACTAATGTATTATTTAAAAAATTTTGTAATGTTCTTATTCTTTGTGAACCGTCAATAATTTCAAGTTTCCCTGTTTTTGGTTCATCAGCAAGAAACAAATAAGGTATCGGCAAATCAAGTAATACGGATTCAATAAATTTTGATTGCTTATCTTCCCTCCAAACAAATTCTCTTTGATACCTTGGAACTACCCATTCTTCGTTTTCATACATTTCAACAATAGCTTGAACAGTATATTCTCGTGTATCATAAGCTATGGGAGTTCGTTCTTCTACAATTTGTTCTTCTGCTTCATTTTTATCTGTTTCAGTTATTTTTTTATTCTTTTTTTTTGCCATAATTGTATTCCTTTATATGTTTAACAATGGTTTTTCCAATAATTTCACCAAGTTTTGGAGGAACTGCATTACCGATATGTTTTGAAATATTACCAAATTTAAGGTTCTCAACTTCATCAACAAATTTGTAATCATTTGGAAAACTTTGTAAAATCGCAGCTTCTCTTAATGATATCGCCCTGTCTTGCTCAGGATGTCCGAATCGGCCATTTCCGATACCTGTGCAAAAAGTTGTCATTGTCGGAGAAGGTTCATCCCATTTCATTCTGCCATAAACACTCACATATGTTTTCCCTTTATCAGAAGTATGGCAAGATAATTTTAATTCATCATCCCAATCTTTTTTCCAACTGCCACCAGGCTTAGATTGTCTGATTCTTCTCAGGTTTATGTCCGACAATTTTGAAGCTTTATGAATAAAATCTTTTTTGGAATATTCACCTGAATTTATTTTTTCCAAATGACCAATCGCCTCTCTGACGGTCATGTATTTATCTGGTGTATGCGTCGGAGGCAAAAGTTCAATATCGCCCAAGTTTGATGCTAATAAAACCAGCCGTTTTCTCTTTTGAGGTATTCCATAATCCGGACCATACACAATTCTATGCCAAACAAAATACCCTTTTTTTTCCAAACTATCAACAAAATCATAAAAGACCGGTGCTTCTTTAAAATTTAACAGTGTGGGCACATTTTCCATAGATACAATGACAGGCCTCACTTCTTTTATCAAACGAGTAAACTCATACAGCAATTGCCATCTATGGTCTTTCTGTTTATCACTTTTGTAAGTATAAGAAGAAAATGGTTGACAAGGCGCACACCCTACTAAAACTTTTATATCATTTTTATCATATAAAGAATTTAATTCACCACCTTCAACCTCTGAAATATCTCTATTTATAAACTTGGATTTGCAATTAGTTTCAAAGGCATATTGGCAGGATTTGTCAATATCAATACCAATTTTTATATCAATACCAGCTTTCTTAAATCCGTAGGATAGTCCACCTATTCCACAAAATAAGTCAATAGCCGATATTTTTTTTTTTGATGCCATAACTTGTAACGATAATATTTTTATCAGAAAATTATATTCAACAATTTTGTTTTTAAAAAATGCCACTTTCTTTCATGGTAAGAACTGACCTGAAAGGCAGGGGAGCTTATCTGTACATATCAGCCACATAGATTACAGACCGAACCTTTTTGGAACAGTTTGACCAGCGTATAATAATTGATCAGCAGCGGGGGGCCTTTTTTTCCCCCGAAAAATGCCTTCACTTTCAGGATGATTGCTGAGAACAGCGGGGCTGAAAGCATTGCCAATGCCAGGAAAACAACAGATTCCATAATAGTTTCTCACAGTTAAAAGGTTAATAAATTATATTCATCCCGTATTTTTATGAAAAATATGGGATTGGCGGACTCCTGTTTTTCTTTGATGAAAAACGGGTCATGCTGAATGCATCAGAGGGGATTATACAGCTTTAAAGTCAGTTTTTCAAGAAAAATATTGGGTTCTTCAGAAGCGGGGCATGCAGATTTTTTGATATAGGAATGCTTCTGTGGTGTGACAGGGATATTTTCTGGTATGTTCTGTTTTCAGTGCAGATCCCCCGGCTGAAAGCTGAAGTACGCTGAAGCGCACTGAAAGGTTGGCTTTCAGTTCGCAATTTATTCCGGACTTTTTGATTCCAGGATGTTGATTATCCCGCATGGGAGTGCAGGAAAAACGCTGTGTGTTCATAGTTTACCCTCATTAAGGTACTGTTGGAGTTTCATGGCTCCCTCTTCCAAGCCGACCGGTGTGAATAACGGGTATGTATCCCCTGATTCTGAAAGATGCTGTAATTCCGAAACTTCCTCCCGCATAAGCATCTCCTGCACATCTCTGATCAGTTGCCACTTCTCCGGTCTGGAAAGTGGTGCCACCTGCTTTTCAATTTCTGTGAGCAAGCGGAACCCACCTTATGCGGAAATGGTGGGTTCCGCTTCGCTGCACCCACCCTACATTTTTTTGAATCGGATATATTATTTATTTGGGATTCTCTAACTCATTGAAACTGTTGGACTGATTTGAACCATCTGTTTCAGATATCAGCATATCTCCCGGCTGGCTTGTCGCCCCTGCGGGCTTGATCGGGCTTATCCGGCCGATCAAAGAAACCCTCGGGCGGTTTTCGTATTTTACCGCCCGGCAAAATGGGCAGATGGATTGATTCCGTGGCATGGGAGGCCACATCTCTGCCAAAAAAATAAACTCTTGAATCATCTGATTCGATCAGCCCCTGTTTTGTTGCCACCAGTAAGCCGTTGATAATATGATCGCTGTGGGTCTCAATAACAAACTGCACACCGGCTTTGGCGGCCCTGCATATCAGTTCCATCAGCTTTGCCTGCCCGTCGGGATGTATGTGGGATTCGGGGTTTTCTATAAGTACAATGCTGTCTCTGGGCGCATGCAGTGCTGCGACAACAACAGGGAGCGCGTAAGAAATACCGAATCCGATATTTATTGCCTTAAATTTTTTTGTCGGTGTTTTTTGGGGGCCACGGCTGAAACTGTAGTTAATTTTATAGCTTGACTCCAATGCCTCGATCCAGATGTCAATTTCAGGACAGATGTCCTCCAACCAGCTTGCAACCTGAATAATAAGCTCCGTATTCTTATCTTCAGGATTTTTTTTCAGGGAGTTGTCGGTCACCGGCTCATGTCTGAAAAAGTCGAGATAGTGGGCAATCAGTTCGCAACGCCCTTCTTTAACGGATATTTGATGAAACAGTTCCACTGCGGATGTGTCTTTCTCATAGTTCTGAAGCGGACCGTTTCGAAAAGCGCTTATGTATTGAAAGTTCTGATTAAACAGACTGACGGATTTTAATTCGGAATCACTTCCGATTTCCGATTCTCTGATTCTCAGGAATGTGTCGGATAATTTTCTGTCATCAACCATAAAAGACCATTTAAGCCGGTCATCATTCTCCAAGCGGATAGAAAATTCGATCAGATCATCTTCCGCGGACTGATACAGCGCATCCTCGGCAACGCCGATGGTACAGAGATCCGCCTTGAGTTCAAGCCCTTTGTCAAGCATGTTTTTCTGAAAAGTCTGCCTCAGCAGCAGCAACGCATGGATAACTGAGGATTTTCCCATCCCGTTCAGCCCGGTGAGTATGTTGAGTTTTGAAAATTCCAGATCCGTGCAGGAATGGGATTTGAAATTTTTGATATTTAATTTTTTTATCATAAGTCAAGGATTTCCTGTATTAAGTGCTTTATTTTCTCAAAGCGCGTTCTGACATTCGATCTTTGTCCGGTTGCGGTTGTTATTGAACGATGAAATCTGTCATCATTAAACAGCTTTATAAGTTCTGAGCGAAATTTCTTTTTTTTCCTTTTTAAAGTATTCTGCTGTTCGTCAGACAACCATGCCAGATTCACACTTATCGTATCAAACACTGCTTTTGAAATAGGGCGGCGACGGGTTTCATCAATATCATACCTTTTCCTGAATGCATCATTATCAAAAATATCAGAGGAGAGCTTCATGGATTTCCTGAAGGCTTTCCTGATTTTAAGACGCTCGCTGTCTTCAATACTGGCCAGACGCTCCATTCCGTCATTGAGAAACTTGTCCAGTTCACCTTCATAATTCTCTTCGTAGCCCAAAAGATAAAATGCGACAAAACGATTGGCAAAATCCCGGTCTTCCATCCGTTTTGTTCTCACACGATTACAAGTTGCGGTTTTAAATTCTTTAATTTCAGCTAATTTTTTTATAAATTCTGCCGGGATACCCTGATTAAGGGCATGACGCATTTCCTGAGGTGTCAGAACCAAACCGCCGGTATTCACTCGTTTAAATATTAAAAACTTGACAGATGAGGGCGTCTGTTTTTCAATTACATAAAAATTTATTTTTGACCCGCTTATTTTGCGCTTATTCTCTCTGGATAGCTCATCGTAAGTTTTGCCCTCGAAATCTGACAAAAATTCCAGCCCGGTCAGGGAAAGCTTTTTTTCCACTATAAAATCTCTGAATGTACACAACCGTTGCAATCCATCGACAACTAACCATTTGTCTGTTTTGTCATCTGTGCTGAAATAAAATGAGGGTAACGGAAGTCCGAGCAGCAATGATTCAATCAGTTGGCTTTTCTGGGTTTCATCCCATAAATCCATTGAGCGTTGGAAATCAGGCATCAGGTCTATCTCGTCATTATCAAGCATTTCAATAAGAAAACCGAGATTAACATTCTGCTGATCAACTTTTATTTTGTCAGGATCATAAGGTTTTGTAATCTTTGGAGAACCAAGGTTCTCTTTTTCTACTTCTACATAACCAGCTTTCTCAAGATTATTTTTTTTCATATCTTTTATCATTCAAGGGTTTGTAAACGCTGTTTCTCTGCAAATAATTTGTCGGTTGGAACGGATCGGTCAGGTGATATCTTTCAGGAGATTAATCGCATTTCCTTTTCCATTGTACGGGAATCCGAAACTCTGCGGCGGAATTGTTTTTATATCTTTTATTTTCAGTTTTTGCTTCTGTGGTCTGAGCAGCAGTTTCAAATATTTTTCTTTGGTGAAGCCTGCCA
>JAOZLU010000717.1 GCA_029934695.1 Desulfobacterales bacterium
GCCGTTGAGCACCTTCGAGGGAATAGTTCAGGCCAGGATAGTTTCTCATCAGATCGGGAAGTTCCTTTTTCTTCAGAGAGGCAGTCACCTTTCGTCCGGTGGTCACGCCGGTTTCCACGTCCGCGGTGACATGAATCGTGCGCCGTCCCTCTGTGCGGGTGATGGAAGTATAGGACGTGCCCCGGTCAATTTCCGCAGCCTGTGACAACGGGATTTCACCGCCGTCAGGGGTGCGTATCAAAAATTCTTCAATATCATACTCTGATATCCTTTCTTCTTCGGGCAGACGCACCACAACACGGATCATGTCCCGGCCCCGTTGCTGCCGCAGGGCTTCGGATCCCCGGAATGTGTTGCGCATCTGGCGTCCCAGTTCCAAAGCAGTAAGCCCCAGACTTTGCGCCTCCGGCCTTATGGTAAAATTCAGTTGAGGCTTTCCCGAGGAGAATCCGTCATCAATGTCTGTTACCCCGGCGTAAGCGCTCAGGGACACCGCCAGTTCAGTCGCAGCCTGTTCCAGCATATCCACATCTTTGTGACTGAGTTGCACATCAACGGGACTTCCGCCGCGGGGACCTCCCGCGGTGGAATCAAACTTCAAAGATTCCACCCCGGCAACATAACCGATCTTTTTCCGCCAGCTTTGGGCAAACTGGGTGGCGGTCAGTTCCCTCTGGTCGCTTGGGACCAGAAACGCGATGACCCGTATCTGATCGCTGCCCCTGACACCGGTAAAAACCCCGTTGCACAATTCAGATGCCTGATCTCCGGTATGCTCATCAACCACTTCCCAAACAGCTTTTTCCATGCGTTTCTGCACTTTTTTCGTCTCTTCCAGAGACACGCCGTAAGGAAGTATTGCCTTCACGACCACCCAGTCAGACTCTATCTTGGGAAAGAGTACGATATTGATCCGTCCCCCGCGTACCATTCCCACGGCCACGATCAGGAGAAAAATTCCTATTGCACAGGTGATCCAGTGATGGCGTACTGTCCATCGGACCATCGGCCCATAGATATCCTTGGCCGTGCATTCCACCAGTTTCCCGAAACGCTGCTGAAAACGATACAGATGTCCCCTGAGTCCTGTCTCTCTGGGTTTGCCCAGATGTCCCAGGTGTGCGGGAAGGATATAAAGAGATTCAAAAAGCGACAGCATGAGTACGATAATAACGACCGCTGGAAGGATGCGGAACACCTTTCCCATGGTCCCCTCCACAAAAAACAGAGGTGCAAAGGCAACAACAGTGGTCATAATGGAGAAAATTACCGGCGTGGAGACCTCAGCGGCTCCCTTTATCGCTGCCTCAACAAAATTCGCATCTTTTTCCGGGGGAAGAACGTATGTCTCTGCCTCTTGTGAGGGGAGCGTCTCGGAGACGTCTCCCTTTTTTTCCAAAGAAGATACCTCCCCTTGTTTCCTTTTTTCTGAAACAGGATGTTCCAATTCTCCCGCGTCCGGCTCAGAGAGATTTTGCCGATGCACATAGATACTTTCCCCGACAATAATCGCATCATCCACCACCATTCCCAGTGTTATTATAAAAGCAAAAAGGGAGATCATGTTGATGGAAACATCTGCAATCGGAAGGAAAAGAAAGGAGCCTAAGAAAGAAATGGGGATGCCCATGGTGACCCAGAAGGCCAGGCGAAGTTCCAGAAACAGACCCAGTATTCCCAAAACCATGAACAGGCCGATAAACGCGTTCCGTTTGAGAAGATCGACGCGCTGGTGGAAGATTTCCGAGCGGTCTCTCCATATAGCGGTTCTGATGCCGGGTGGAAGGACTTTTTCAAGTCGTTTCTTATACATCTTGACAGCATCTGCCACTTCCAGAGGGGTTTCATCGCCGATGCGGTAAACCTCAATTTCCACCGCTGGTTTGCCGTTATAGAAGCTTGCCACATCCTGATCCTCAAACCCGTCACTGATGCGGGCAATGTCTCCGAGGCGGACTTGGGTACCGTCTTTTGTGCTTAAAATGACAAGATCTTCAAACTCGCTTCCCATGTCCCGGCGTTCGGTGGTTCGCAACAGGATTTCTCCGCCAGATGTTTTCACGCCGCCGCCCGGGATGTCAATGGCGGATCGTGCGATTTCCCTGGCAATGCGGTCAATGGTCAGATTGTATGCTCTCAGTTGCGTCTGGGAGACTTCGATGCTGATCTCCAGGGGGCGTACACCTTCCAATTCCACCTGGGTGATTTTCTCTTCTCTCAGAAGATCATCCCGGACAGATTCAGCCAGTTCACGCAACACTTTTTCATCCTGATCTCCGTAGATGATCAGACTGAGAACTTCCCGGCGGCGCATGGGGATGCTGACGACAGGTTCTTCAGCGTCTTCGGGAAAAGAGGATATTCGGTCAATCTCATTCTTGATATCTGAGACTGCCTTTCTTTTATCCGCGTCATAACGCAGTTCCACATTGACAGAAGCCATACCTTCCAACGCACTGGATATGACCTCTTTAACTCCGTCCAATCCGCGCACCGCTTCCTCAACAGCCAAGATAATGCCTTTTTCGACCTCATCAGGCGAAGCACCGGGATAAGGCACGGATATCCGTACCAGATCAATTTCAAATTCAGGAAAAACCTCCTGTTTGACCTGAGTGAAAAGAATAATCGCCCCGCCAATAAGACACACCAGCATGAGCAGGTTGGCAGCAACCGGATTTTTCGCCATCCAGACAACCGAAGGCGGATAGTTTTGATTTATCATTTGTGGAAGGTTTTAGGTTTTAAGGTTTTAGGTTTTAGGTTTTTAGAGACATTAACGTATCATTTAAATGCGTCTAAAAAAGTAGAGAAGCTGGCAAGATGCCCCATTGTTTCAAGTCTGTTTTTTACCTCGGTAAAATATGTTTTATGAAGCAACGCCTTGGGATTTCTTTTTGAATAACTCAGATTTCTGTACCTGTCATTCAGCATTGCTCTCAGATATTTCTCGGCAAACTGAGCCCGATTCAAATCAGCCGGAGGGTATCCCGGAAGCAGTTCCGGATCATCTGTCAGCACATTGAAAAAATTCTTGTATTTCTTCAGTATTTCAGTACACGGATTCCGAGGTCCGACCCGTTTGTTGCCAATCGCCCATGTTTCCATACAAAAGTGCTGAATCACAATGAACATTGAAGCTGAACATTTTTTATTTGCCAAAAAGCCGGATATTTCAAGATATTTTTCGTCAAATGTCATCTCTTCAGAATCGACAGCAATGACGAATCTGCCAACAGTGCCAACACTGTTCACATCGTCAATAGCGTTTTCTATGACTTCAAAATAATTCGGATAACCTCCTCCTGCAATGATGGCAA
>JAOZLU010000718.1 GCA_029934695.1 Desulfobacterales bacterium
AGCAAGAAATGTCCCCAAATTTGTTCCGGGAAAGGGTTTGAAAGAGGCTGTGAAAGAGGGGCAAGAAAAGGAAGAAACCCCCAAACCGGTGAGGAAATAGACATTGAAGCAAGAAAATGTCCCCAAATTTGTTCCGGGAAAGAGTTTGAAAGAGGCTGTGAAATAGTTTCAGAATAAGTCGGTCCCCCTTTTTATAGAAGGGGGATTTTCCAGAAAGCATCTGGCATCTTTTATAACTGTAAAAATAAGTACCCGGGCAAAAGTTTTGCTGATTTTATCCCACACAAAGAAAAGGCGCAGAGGAGGTGAAAGCAGGTACAGAAAAATTTATGGTCGGGTACTTGACACTTTTTGACAGTTTGCTAATCCGGTTCGGTAAAATTATCTGCTTTCAGATAAGTCCCCAAAAAATAAAAACAGGCTGGTAATAAATTACCAGCCTGTTTCTTAAAAACAAATATATATGGTGGGCCGTGAAGGAATTGAACCTTCAACCTACTGATTAAGAGTCAGGTGCTCTGCCTAATTGAGCTAACGGCCCTTAAAAACTATAAGGAGCGGCAAACAAAGAACCCTTTATAACAGCTTAAAAACGGCTTGTCAATCAAAAAATTAAAAAAATTATCCCGACAGTCATATTTTTTCCAGACTCCTTTGACAAGCTCAGGAAACGATAGCTGCCTGTCGGCCCGTTGAGTCTCGAAACGAAGCAGTTTCAGTAGTTTGCAGGCGTATTTTTCACTTCTCATTTTCCGACCATATTTTTTGTTTCTGCTTTCGCAACCGTTTTTTACTTTTTTCTTTGGCAATCTCTTTTCTTTTCTTTTTACGGGCAGAGCGTTTTTTATCACCCTCATCTGCCAAATTGATAAAGAAACTTCCGGGAAATTGCTGTCTTTCCTTTTCTTTCGGGACTTCCTGTTTTTTGGACTCTTCTTTCTGTTTCGGCAACGGTGGGGCTGTAAAGCAGTCTGCCGGGATAAAATCGGCAAGATAAACAGCCTCACCTGCCTGATAAAATACAATCCCTTCATCTGCTGATTTCCGGGCCTGTACCATAAGCAGAATCGGTGACTGGTCTGCCCGTTTCCCCATCCGTTCAGCCAGATCACGGTCCGATGACAAGATAATATGCGGATATCCCTGGGGAAATATGCCTTTGTCCAAAACAAACCCGTGGGCCTTTCTTCGGACACAGGTATAAAGGAGCTTGGGGATATCCTTTGTAACGGTGTGCTTTGGCAGAAGTATGCGATTTTTTGCACGGATGCGGTTATCATTCATTTCAATCGGTGGGTTCTGCAACGTGAAAAGTATTTCATCAATGGCTGCCCGCCGGACATATCTCCAGCCCTCT
The DNA here is from genome assembly GCA_029934695.1 of Desulfobacterales bacterium. Classification (GTDB taxonomy): domain Bacteria; phylum Desulfobacterota; class Desulfobacteria; order Desulfobacterales; family 4be13; genus JAOZLU01. The sequence continues at coordinate 1,358 of JAOZLU010000718.1, forward strand.
TCTTCACAGACAGCTTTTAATATGTCCTTGATCCTGACATATCCGTCTTCATCCAAAACCAGACCGAATTCATCGGGCCTGCGCTCCAGAATATAGGATAAAAATTTGGCTAACTGCTGGGGTGATCTTTGTTTGCCCACTGTTATAAAACCTGAAAAGTTGAAAATACATCTGCAACATGCTGAAATCATTGAATGACAGATACTGCTTTAAAAAATATCAGTGTCAGTAATTTCAAGAAGTTGAAAGAACTTATGACAGGAAACCTTGCTTGACCGAACAAATCGTATCTGATATTCAAATCTGAACCAGTTCCCCGGATTTGACAAATAGCGGGAATTTTTTCGATCTGCCGACAATGAAAAACTTAATTTCTTTATTTTAAAAAAAATGTCAATAAATTTATTAGAAAGAAGGACAAAAAAAATGAATCATGAAAACTCCCGCAAGCTTTTTGAGCAGGCTTTGAATAAAATACCAGGGGGTGTCAACAGCCCTGTGCGTGCATGCAAGTCCGTGGGAACCGACCCGCTTTTTATTGATCATGCAGACGGATGCATGATTTACGATGCGGACGGCAACGGCTTTACAGACTATATCGGCTCATGGGGACCGATGATCCTCGGACACAGGCATCCGTCGGTCATTGAAGCTGTTTCCGATGTTCTGAAACGGGGAACCAGTTTCGGCGCACCCACCGATCTTGAAATCAGGCTTGCCGAAATGGTCATTGACGCTGTGCCGTCTGTGGAGATGATCCGCATGGTAAACTCCGGCACTGAGGCAACCATGAGCGCCATACGTCTTGCCAGAGGTTTTACCGGCCGGGATACGATCATCAAATTTGACGGGTGCTATCACGGTCATGCAGACACCCTGCTTGTGGAGGCAGGATCAGGCGTTGCCACTCTGGGGATTCCCGGAAGCCCCGGCGTACCCAAATCCTTTGTTGAACATACTTTGTCAATCCCCTATAATGATATCATAAGCGTCGAGGAAATCATGGACAGACAGGGGGAAAAGATCGCCTGCATCATTGTCGAACCGGTTGCAGGAAACATGGGCCTGGTTCCGCCAGCGGACGGATTTCTGGAAACATTGAGAACAGTGACAGAAAAAAACGGAAGTCTGCTGATATTTGACGAAGTGATGACCGGCTTCAGGGTGGCTTACGGGGGAGCGCAGTCCCTGTACGGCATTTCACCGGATATCACCTGCTTCGGGAAAATCATCGGCGGCGGGATGCCGGTCGGGGCTTATGGGGGCAGGCAAGAGATTATGGCATATATTGCGCCCCAGGGGCCGGTATATCAGGCAGGAACCCTGTCCGGCAATCCCCTTGCCATGGCAGCCGGCATTGCAACACTTGAACAGTTGAAGACGCCCGGCTTTTATGAGGCACTGGAAGAAACATCTGCCCGGCTTGCGGCCGGCCTCGGGGAAGCTGCAAAAAAGGCAGGGATAAAGACCGTGTCCAACCGCGTGGGTTCAATGATGGGGCTTTTCTTCACAGACAGGGCTGTCAGCAGTTTTGACGATGCAAAGACTTCTGATCTGGGCATGTTTTCAAATTATTACAAAGGAATGCTCCAAAAAGGGATTTACCTTGCACCCTCCCAGTTTGAGGCGGCTTTTGTCTCCTCGGCGCATACTGCCGAACATATTGACGCGACGATAAAGGCAGCCGGGGAAGTGTTAGGCGGGAAGTGAAAAGTTGAAAGATGTCTGGTGTGGTGGGTTCCGCTTCGCTGCACCCACCCTACATCCCGGGTATTGATACGACGATAAAGGCAGCCGGGGAAGTGTTAGGTGGGAAGTGAAAAGTTGAAAAATGTCTGGTGTGGTGGGTTCCGCTTCGCTGCACCCTACATCTCGGGTGTCGTGATCAGCCGGATAACACCACATACAAGGCAGAGCCGTACTGCTGGCTTCTTCGATGAAATATCCTCTGCTG
>JAOZLU010000719.1 GCA_029934695.1 Desulfobacterales bacterium
GATGATGTCCTGTCGAGGTACGAGACAAAGGATCGCCTCGCCGGGCTGACAACTGAGGAGATCAAGGCGCACCTGCAACAGCTCAGGCAGAGGGAGAAAAAGAAAGACAGATGAGCCGACGAGGTATTCTCGGCAATATGACAACGGATTCCGGGATTGAACGGATGGGATAAAATCCGTTTAATCCTCTGATCCGCTGTCATATTTTGAAACCGCAAAATCCGTCAGAAACAGACGTTTTAATTTACAGGGCCTGTTATCCTTGCCAATCCCTGGTAGTTGAGACTTAATATGAAAACAGTTCTTGCAAAAAAGATCACACTGCATGACCTGAAAAAACATTTCGGCCTTTCCAGAGTTGACGACGAGCAGTTTTTTCATGAATGGCTGACAGACCTGCCGGAGATAACAGAGACAGACAAAACAGTCTCAGACCGGATCAGGGCCGGTTATCTGAACCTTGTCGAAAATCCGCCGATGCTTGAAGACAGTGTCAAAATGGCAATATTAGGCCCTCTGCTGAATCTGGCCGGCTTTTATCTGCCGCCTTTTTATATCCGGCCGGAAGCCTCTGTCCGCTTTTCGGATGCGGATGAGGAGATTGTCGTCGAAGGAAAGATTGATGTTCTGGTTCTCAGAGATCAGTTCTGGGTCATGGTGATTGAGGCCAAACAGGCTGCTTTCTCCGTGGAAGCCGGCCTGGCCCGGATATTGGCTTATATGATGGGAAATCCTGAATCTGAGCATCCGTGCTTCGGGCTGATTGTCACGGGCGGGAGTTTTGTATTCATCAAGCTGATCCGGAACACCATGCCGCGGTACGCCACATCCCGTGTGTTTGAACTTCGCAATCCGGGCAATGATCTGCATACGGTTCTCCGAATTCTGAAACGGATCGGCAAAACAGTTTGTGAAGAACGCATGGTAAGGCCGGGGGATCAGGGAGATAGAACCAATTGAATGTCAGAGTACCGCAGGAACGGCATACTTATAGAAACCGTTACAGAAGATGTCGGAGTCCCGCAGGGGCGGCATATTTACAGAAACCGTTACAGAAGATGTCGGAGTCCCGCAGGGGCGGCATATTTGTAGCTCCGTTACGGAGGATGTCAGAGTCCCGCAGGGGCGGCATATTTGTAGCTCCGTTACGGAGGATGTCGGAGTCCCATAGGGGCGGCATATTTGTAGTAGAAGGTGAATGAATGAGAATGACAGAATTGAAATTAAGCATACCGCAGGATATACTATATACATTGAATGAGACGAAAAATGATTTTATAAAAAAGATGAGGCTGTACGCGGCAATGGAACTTTACAGAATGCAGAAGCTGTCAATGGGCAAGGCATCGGAACTTGCAGAAATGAACAAGACCGATTTCATGTTTGAACTCGGAAAATATGAGATACCGGCAATAAACTATGACCCGGATGATTTCAGGGAGGAAGCGGAGTGGATAATGAGAAAATGATTGTCATTTCGGATTCCTCACCCCTGATATCTCTTGCAGTCATAGAAAAATTGGACCTATTAGGGGAACTGTATGAGGAGATATATGCACCGACCGCCGTGTTTCAGGAAGTTGTAAGGACAGACAAGCCGTTTGCAAGAGAACTGAAACTCTTTCTGAACGGCAGGACAGAAGAAGTGAAGAACAAAATGGCGGTGAGAATGCTGTCAGGCGACATAGGAGCGGGAGAGGCGGAGGCAATAGTCCTGGCACTGGAGCGCTGGCCCGCTGTTGTTCTGATTGATGACCTGAAGGCAAGAAGATTCGCAAAAATGAACGGACTTGACGTGATAGGAACAATGGGAATATTGCTGAAAGCCAAAAAAGATGGGCTGATAAAAGAGATAAAGCCTCTGATATCGGAGTTGGTGCTAAACGGTATAAGGATAAGTAAGAAAATAATGGAAATCACATTGCAGGTAGCACAGGAAATGTAATCAGGATTTTTCCAAGACCTTTCCTGCAACGGAAACGAAAGGGGGGATATGTACTGATATGCGATACACCGTTTTATTACATCATTATTTAACCGGAACTTATGAGGCGGTTGTTCCTGCGGTCCCGGGATGCATTGGAAAGGGGAACACGCGGGACGAGGCTCTGGGACAACTCAGAGACACGCTCAGTGACCGGCTGAAGAGGACAGAAATCACCTGGCTTGATGTTGATTTCCAGAAACTGGGAGAAGAGAGGCAGAATCCCTGGCTGGCAACAGCAGGGATGTTTGCGGACGATCCCACGCTGGAACCGATGCTGAGAGAAATCTATTCCTTTCGGGAATCGGACCAGACATGACACTTTATGTTCTGGATACGGACAGTGTCAGCTTTCAGCAGGCAGGGCGTGAAAACATTATCCGCCGGATTGAGGGTGTCCCTGTCGAGTCGGTTCATACCACGGTGATCACCTTTTATGAACAGATGCGGGGAAGGCTTGCCATTGTCAGCAGGGCAAAGGAGGGCCCGGAACTGATTCGGGCTTATGAGCGGCTGCATGCCACTTTGTGTTATTTTTCTCTGGTAAATCTTCTCCCTTTCACGTCTGATGCTCTGCAACACCTTGAAAGGCTCCGAGCAGAAAAGGTGCGTGTCGGCACCCAGGATTTACGCATTGCCTCAATTGTTCTGTCTGTGAACGGAATTCTGGTGACGAGTAACCGCCGTGATTTTGACAGAATTCCAGGACTTGTTATTGAGGATTGGAATACCTGTAGTTGACTAAAAAAACTGCAAGGATCAGGTTTAATAAGGATGGGCTTTTATCCTTGCTAAACCCGATCCCTGTAGTTCAATGCAAATTGGGGCGGCCGGGAACTCATGCATAATTACAGGGATTTAAAAAGTCAGAAAGGATATTGTCATGTCAGTTGCGATGAATTTAACTTTGTCAGAATTTCAGACGCTTCTGAGTAATGTCAGATTACCTTTGGAAACACGCTTCACAGTAACTTTTGAAGATAACAGATCAGGAATCGAAATACTCAGACGGAAAAAAGCGGCTGATGCCATGCGAAAACTCAGAGGATCCGGAAACGGCAACCTCGTTAATACACTTCTGAAAGAACGTGAGGAAGATAGCCTGAAATGAAAAAATATGTTTTTGACACATCAGCTTGGAAATCTTCCTTTGACACAGGAATCTCTGACACCGCAGTCTGCTAAAACAATAGGAGAATTCAAGTCATCAAAATCCATGTCTTTCGCAGATTGCTGCATAGCCGGATTGGCGAAACACAAAGATGCGATATTAGTTCATAAAGACCCTGAATTTGAGCAGATTGAGGAAGATATAGAACAGTTGA
>JAOZLU010000142.1:0-6540 GCA_029934695.1 Desulfobacterales bacterium
TGATGTTTGATGTTTGATGTTTGATGTTTGATGTTTGATGTTTGATGTTTGATATACAACTGGCATTTTCTTTTAAGAGACTGATTTTATTCAATTTTCGATTGAACTGGACATATCACCATTTTTTCAGCCTTTACTATAAATTGGATATTGAGTTGACAGCATACCTTGCTTAAAGTATAAATCTTTGATCTTAGGATATTATTTTGCTGAAAAAATTTTACCGATTTTGCAGGGCAAATTTGTAATTTGCCAATATGTGATTTGCAAAATCGCACTAATGCGGCACTTTATAAGTTCGTCCCTTTTGCCCGGCCTGGATTGTCAAATCCAAGCCGCCGGATTTAGCAATCCGGCGGGAGCAGAGGGCCTGGATTGTCAAATCCAAGCCGCCGGATTTGGCAATCCGGCGGGAGCAGAGGGCCGGCCTGGATTTTTATAACTTTATTTATAATAAAAGCGACGTGATCTTTACCATGAAAGCATTGTTAGCACTTGAAGACGGGCGCATCTTTGACTGTCGCTCTTTTACAGGCTCCGGGGAAACTTGGGGGGAAATTGTGTTTAACACGAGCATGACCGGATATCAGGAAGTGCTTACTGACCCATCTTACAGAGGCCAGATGGTGACTATGACCTATCCCCTGATTGGCAATTACGGGGTCAACCCGAAGGATATTGAGTCTGACCGGATACAGGTTTCAGCATTTCTGGTCAGGGAGTATCAGCATTTTCCAAGCAATTTCAGATCAACTTCCACCCTTGCAGGCTACCTGAAACAACAGGGGATCATGGGCGTAGAGGAACTGGACACCCGTGCATTGACAAGGCATATCCGAAATGCCGGAGCCATGCGGTCCTTTATTTCCACAGAAGACCTTGATCCATCATCCCTTGTAAAAAGAGCCGGAAAAATTCCGAGCATGAAGGGGCAGGATCTTGCAAAAGCGGTTTCAACAACGATGCTGTATTATTGGACAGATGGGAAGCCAGTCTCCTGTAATGACAGCATATTGGACATGACCTTATGGAAACGCAAAGGAAAAAAGCATTCTGTCGTTGCTTTTGACTTTGGAATCAAATATAATATTTTAAGATGCTTGGAATTGGCAGGGTGTGAAATCATTGTAGTGCCGGGTTCAACCGGTTCTGACACAATAAAAGCAATGAAGCCGGATGGCATTTTTCTTTCAAACGGTCCTGGTGATCCGGAACCGGTCACTTATGCCATTGAAACCATCCGGGAACTGCTGGGGTATTGTCCCATGTTCGGCATCTGCCTCGGGCACCAGATTCTGGGGCTTGCATTGGGCGGAAAGAGCTTTAAACTGAAATTCGGGCATCGAGGGGCCAACCAGCCAGTGAAAAATCTTCTGACCGGGCGCATTGAAATTACATCTCAGAATCACGGCTTTGTGTTGGATACGGACAGCCTTGATGAAAATGATTTTGAAATCACCCATGTCAACCTGAATGATAACACTTTGGAAGGATTCAGACATCGGAAATATCCGGTTTTTGCGGTGCAGTATCATCCCGAAGCATCCCCGGGGCCGCATGATGCAAATTATCTTTTTGATGAGTTTAAGAAATTGATGAAATAAAAATGAAAGACATGGAAACAATTATTCATCATGGCGATTGCGCGGAAATTCTTCATAACAACTTCGATGCCAATACGTTTGATTTGATTATTACTTCGCCTCCATACGCAGACAGCCGTTCAAAAACTTATGGCGGTATTAAGCCGGATGAGTATGTGAAATGGTTTTTACCTATCTCAAAGGAACTGCTAAGAGTATTGAAGCCGGATGGTACTTTCATACTTAACATTAAGGAAAAAGCGGTCAATGGAGAACGACATACTTATGTTATTGAATTAATACTTGAAATGAAGAAGCATGGATGGCTATGGACTGAGGAGTTTATCTGGCACAAAAAGAACTGCTTTCCTGGCAAATGGCCGAACCGTTTCAGGGATTCGTGGGAACGCCTGCTTCAATTTAACAAATCTAAAAAATTTAATATGTATCAGGAGGCTGTGATGGTTCCTGTCGGAGATTGGGCAGATAACAGGTTGAAAAAGCTCAGTGATACTGACAAAATTCGTGATAATGCAAAAAATAACAGCGGATTTGGTAAAAATGTTTCAAATTGGTTGGGGAGAAAATCGGTTTATCCGACTAATGTCCTTCATTTAGCAACAGAATGTAATAATCGTAAGCATAGTGCAGTATTTCCAAAATTTCTGCCCGAATGGTTTATCAAATTATTTACAAAAGAAAATGATTGGGTGCTTGACCCCTTTCTCGGTTCAGGGACAACATCCGAAGTTGCTCAGATGATGGATAGAAATTCGGTGGGAATTGAAATTTTACCTGAAAATTATAAACTTGCCAAGGAGCGTACAGCGCACTTTCAAAATAAAATGTTTGAGAAAAAAGCTGAATATGAAACCAATTACACAGCAAGAAATAATTGATTATGTCGAAAAAAATATTCCAGATTTTCATCAGAACCGTTTGAAAAAGCTTAAGAAACTTAAACTGGATGAGGTTCTTAAACGAAAGAACCCTTATTTGTTCAAGGCAAAGAATATCAATAAGGCAAGTGATTTTATCAAAACAATTTTGGATGCATACCTATCATCTCAAGAAGAAGGCTTGTTTGGTGGTTTTTTGGAGGGATTGGCAATTTTCATCTGTGATCGTGTTTATGGGGGAAGAAAATCTTCAGCAGAAGGAATTGACTTGGAATTTGAAAAAGATAAAATAAAATACATTGTATCAGTCAAATCGGGACCGAATTGGGGAAATGCCAGCCAAATCAAAAAAATGAAGGATAATTTCAAAAAGGCAAAAAGGATATTGGGAACCAACGTCTCTTCTACTAAAGTTGTGGCAGTAAATGGCTGTTGTTATGGTAGGAACAAAGTTTATGATAAAGGTGATTATTTGAAATTGTGTGGACAACAATTTTGGGAATTCATTTCGGATAATAAGAATCTCTATACTGACATCATAGAACCTCTTGGGTATAGAGCGAAAGAAAAAAATGATGCATTTATAAAGGAATATGACAATGTAATTAACAAATTTTCTTTTAATTTTATGGAGAGGTTTTGTAATTCAGAAGGGGAAATTTTGTGGGAGAAAGTGGTTCAATTTAATTCAGAAAAATATAAATGATTAATTAACCGGCTGAAAGCTTTATAGAATTTTTATTGTAATACATTAATAGAATAAAATGCCAAAACGCACTGACATAAACAAAATTCTTATCATCGGCGCCGGCCCGATCATCATCAGCCAGGCCTGTGAGTTTGATTATTCCGGGACCCAGGCATGCAAGGCCCTGAAAGAAGAGGGCTATGAAGTGGTCCTTGTCAACAGCAATCCCGCGACCATTATGACCGACCCTGAAACCGCCCATCGGACGTATATCGAACCGGTCACGCCCGAAATGGCTGCAATGATCATTGAAAGAGAACACCCGGATGCCCTGCTTCCGACTCTGGGCGGACAGACCGGCCTCAACACAGCAGTGGCAGTGGCCGAAATGGGAGTGCTTGACAAATTCGGCGTGGAAATGATCGGCGCTTCCATTGAATCCATCCAAAAGGCCGAAGACCGGGATCTTTTCCGCAAAGCAATGAACAAAATCGGGCTTCGCATCCCCAAAAGCGGCATTGCAAATAATATGGAAGCGTCCCGGGCAATTGCTCACGAGATCGGATATCCCATAATCATCCGACCCAGCTTTACTCTGGGCGGAACAGGCGGCGGGGTGGCTTACAACCCCGAAGAACTGGAAACACTCGCCAAGTCAGGACTGGACGCAAGTCTTATCACTCAGATCATGCTGGAAGAATCGGTTCTGGGGTGGAAGGAATACGAGCTTGAGGTCATGCGGGACAGAAATGACAATGTCTGCATTATCTGCTCCATTGAAAATATAGATCCCATGGGAGTCCACACAGGGGACAGCATCACAGTAGCACCTGCCCAGACCCTCACCGACAGGGAATACCAGAAAATGCGGGATGCATCCATTGCCATCATGCGGGAGATCGGGGTGGACACCGGCGGCTCAAACGTCCAGTTTGCCGTCAATCCGGAAAACGGTGAAATGATCGTCGTGGAAATGAACCCGCGAGTATCACGCAGTTCAGCCCTTGCATCCAAGGCCACCGGGTACCCCATTGCCAAAATAGCGGCCAAGCTGGCTGTGGGCTACACACTGGATGAAATTCCCAACGACATAACAGGGGAAACCCTGGCAGCCTTTGAGCCGACTCTGGATTACTGCGTGGTCAAAATCCCGCGCTGGACCTTTGAAAAATTTCCCGAGACAGAAGATTATCTGACCACAGCCATGAAATCCGTGGGCGAAACCATGTCCATCGGCCGGACATTCAAAGAAGCCATGCAAAAAGGTCTGAGGTCCCTGGAAATCGGACGACACGGGTTTGGTGCAGATGGAAAAGATATTGAGGATGTTGAAGGAAAGCCGGCTGATCTGTCTGGAATCGAACAAAAACTGGCAACACCCAATTCCCAAAGAATTTTTTACCTGCGTTATGCCCTGCTCAACAAAATGTCTGTTCAGTCCATTTATGAACTGACAGGAATTGACCCGTGGTTTATTCATCAGTTCCGGCAGATCGTGGAATTGGAAACAGAGGTCAGAGGGCAGGGGGCAGGGGGCAACGGGCTTATATCACCGGACCTTTTGAAAAAAGCAAAATCCTGGGGATTTTCAGATATACAGCTGGCCTTTATGACTGGTTCCCAAGAGGATGAAATAAAGAAACAGCGCAAGGAAATGGGGTTGCGTCCTGTTTACAAACTTGTGGATACCTGCGCGGCAGAATTCAAAGCCGCGACACCTTATTATTATTCCACTTATGAAACAGAAAGCGAAGCACGGGTTTCTGCTCCAGACAAAAAAAAGGTGATGATTCTGGGCGGCGGGCCCAACAGGATCGGTCAGGGGATTGAGTTTGATTACTGCTGTGTTCACGCGTCTTTTGCCCTTGGAGAAGAAGGGGTTGAAAGTATCATGGTCAACAGCAATCCCGAAACTGTAAGCACGGATTACGACACATCCGACAAGCTCTATTTTGAGCCGCTGACCAAGGAGGATGTCCTTCACATTGTGGAAACAGAAAAACCTTACGGCATCATTGTTCAGTTCGGCGGTCAGACGCCTCTGAATCTTTCTGTCCCCCTGCATAAGGCAGGTGTTCCGATTCTGGGGACCCAGCCGGAAAGCATTGACCGGGCTGAAGACCGGGAACTTTTTCAGGCCATGCTGAAAAAACTGGACCTTGTCCAGCCGGCAAACGGCACGGCCATGAATATTGAAGATGCAAAGGCCGTTGCAGAGACAATCGGATATCCCGTGATTGTGCGTCCGTCTTATGTGCTCGGTGGAAGAGCCATGAAAATTATTTATGACCGGAAAGACCTGGAAAATTTCATAAAGCTTGCCATCCTTGCCTCCCCGGGACATCCAATACTCATTGACAAATTTCTGGAAGAGGCGGTTGAAGTGGATGTGGACGCCATTTCCGACGGAAAAACCACCGTCATCGGGGGTATCATGGAGCATATTGAAGCAGCCGGGGTTCACTCCGGAGACTCTGCGTGTGTACTTCCGCCCCACAGCCTGTCAGGTTCTGTCATTGATGAAATCATCAGGGCCACAAAAGCCATGTCATCCGAACTGAATGTTGTCGGACTCATGAATGTGCAGTATGCCATAAAAAACGGACAACTGTTTGTCATTGAAGTCAATCCCAGGGCTTCCAGAACCATTCCCTTTGTCAGCAAGGCAACCGGCGTCCCTCTGGCAAAACTCGCCACAAAGGTGATGCTTGGCCGAACCCTGAAGGAACTGGGTCTTACGCGTGAAAAGATTCCCCCTTATGTTTCAGTGAAAGAGGCTGTCCTTCCCTTTGACAGATTCTCCGGCGTGGACACACTCCTCGGGCCTGAAATGAAATCCACCGGAGAGGTCATGGGAATTGATTCGGAATTCGGGCCTGCCTATATCAAAGCCCAGTTGGGAGCAGAACAGAAACTGTCAGCCTCCGGTGTGGTCTGCATCAGTGTTCAGGACAATGACAAAGCAGCGGTGCTTCCTGTGGCATCCAAATTTCATGATTCAGGGTTTACCATCATGGCCACTCGCGGAACCTCCCTGTTCTTAAAAGAGCATGGTATTCCGAATAAAATGGTAAACAAAGTTTCCCTGGGCCGTCCCCATGTTGTGGATGCCATCAAAAACGGGGAAATCCAGTTGGTGATCAACACAGGACCGGGTGTAAGGATACGGGATGACGGCTATCTGATACGACGGGCCGCCATAAAATTCGGCATTCCTTATGCCACAACCATCGCGGGTGCCATGGCCATAAGCAAAGGGATAACAGCGTTAGTGAAAAAGAAGCTTTCGGTAAAAACCATTCAGGAACATAATGACCTCGACAGTGAAAGGTTGATGTTTGATGTTTGATGTTTGATGTTTGATGTTGGA
>JAOZLU010000142.1:6640-13082 GCA_029934695.1 Desulfobacterales bacterium
AAAAAATGAATGATATTGAAAGACCTCGGGATGCTTGTGGTGTTTTTGGCATCTATAACCACGTTGAGGCGGCTAAACTGAGCTATTTTGGTTTGTATGCTCTTCAGCACAGGGGACAGGAGAGCGCGGGCATAGCTGTGGCCCGGGATAAAAACATTGTAACGCATAATGGCATGGGGCTTGTGCCTGATGTTTTTGACATTTCCCATCTGGATGAACTGGAAGGGACGAGTGCCATCGGACATGTGAGGTATTCCACCACTGGCAGTTCTTTCCTCTTTAATGCCCAGCCCTTTGTTGTCCATCACAGAAAAAAGTCGTATGCTGTGGCTCACAACGGCAACATTGTCAATGCCTACGCCCTGAAAAATGAGCTTGAGGAGGCAGGCTCAATTTTTCAGACTACCATGGACACCGAAATTTTTTTGCATCTTTTTGTAAAAAATCTGAAACATGGTTTTGAACAGGCACTTGTCGAATCCGTGTCCAGACTGAAAGGCGCGTATTCTTTTGTAATACTGACAAGCAAAGGAGAGGTGATCGGAATCAAGGATCCGAACGGATTCAGACCTCTTTGTCTCGGAAGGATCAACGGGAGTTATGTGCTGGCATCTGAAACCTGCGCGCTTGATCTTGTTCAGGCTGAATTTGTGCGGGAGCTTGATCCTGGTGAAATCATCATCATCGGTGAAAACGGGATCAGAAGCCTGAAACCGCCTGTTGAGACAAAACCATCTTTTTGCATATTTGAGTTTATCTATTTTGCAAGGCCCGACAGTACCATATTCGGACAGAATGTCTATCAGACAAGGAAGGCCCATGGCAGATGCCTTGCCAAAGAAGCCCCGGCTGATGCCGATCTGGTCATGCCCTTCCCGGATTCGGGAACGTATGCGGCTCTGGGATTTTCAGAAGAATCCGGCATTCCCTTTGAGATCGGCATGATCCGCAATCACTATGTGGGGAGGACATTTATACAGCCCACACAGAGCATGCGTGATTTTGGCGTCAGGGTAAAACTGAATCCGGTAAAGGATGTTCTGAGAGGCAAGGACATTATCATCATTGAAGATTCCATCATCAGGGGAACCACCGTCAGGACAAGGGTGAAAACGCTGCGGGAACTTGGCGTAAAACGGGTACACATGCGTGTCAGCGGCCCGCCACATCGTTTTCCATGTTATTACGGCATTGATTTTTCAACAAAAGGTGAACTGATTGCTGCAAGCAAGTCTGTTGAAGAGCTGAACAGCTTTCTGGGGCTGGATACACTTTATTATCTCAGCCTTGAAGGTCTTCTGAAATCAACAGGTATTGAAAACCCGGAAAGTCACTTCTGCAAGGCATGTTTTGACGGGTGCTACCCTGTGAAATTTGATGAAAGCCTTACCAAAGACTGTCTTGAAAGAAGGTAGCAGGTTTTAGGTTTACGTTTACGTTTCAGAATAGGAGACGGAGATGATCGAATCACAATATCTTAAAGATAATGTTCAGAATATACAGAAGCTTATGACCATTCCACCTTTGAGAAAATTTGAAACTAAAAACCTCAGGCAACTGCTCAGTTTAAGCAAAATAAAGGAATATGAACACGAAGAACTGATTATCAGGGAAGGGAACAACTCTTAACTTGGTGAACTTCCTCAAAGGGAAATCCGAAACGCCGTCGAGTGCTGAAATCCCTGCTGAAAGACGGATAAGGGTGTCAGTGCTGACAAATTTGAACCACGGAAAATTCGACTGGTCCCTTTCTGCCTGCTACTCAGGGGAATTACAGAGCAATGACTGAAGAAGAAGCCCCAAAAAAAATAAAGGTTGATTATTATATTGATCTGGTTCTGAGACGCCGCTGGCTGATAATTATCCCATTTTGTCTTTCCATGCTGGCAGGTATCTATCTTTCGATCACACTTCCAAGGCAGTACAGCGCGGACACCCTGATTCTGATTGTTCCCAAAAGTATTCCTGACAGATTTGTCGAACCGCTTACGGAAACACCTGTCCAGCAAAGAGTAAGCACAATCACAGAACAGGTGAAGAGCCGAACATATATTGAAAGAATTATAAAGGAAGTCGGTCTCTATTCAGGTCCGGAGTATAAAAATATGCTTCTTGAAGAGAAAATTGCCGGAGTGCGTAAAAATATTCGCATAGTGGTGACAAGAGGCCGAAAAGGCACCGATGCCTTCAAAATTTCATTTGAAGGAAAAGAACCTGAGAAAATCACAAAAGCAGTTCAGGTGCTGGCAAATTTTTTTATTGATGAAAGCATCAAAGTCATGCAGTCTGAAGTCATGGAAGCACAGAACTTTCTTGAGTCAGAACTTAAATCCAAATCGGATAAACTTGTGGAAGTTGAAACTGATCTTAAAAACTATCGGACCAAGAACATGGGCGGTCTCCCCGAACAGCTCAACTCCAACCTGAGCATGCTTACAGGACTTCGGGATCAGCTGAATTCAAAGCAGGAAAGTCTGAGAGATGAAAATATCAGGCGGATTCAACTTGAAGGACAGAGGGCAGAAGTCCGGCGAGAGCTGGAAAATTTTGATCCCGATATTGTGCCTGACGAAATAGTCAAAAAATCGGAACCGCAGGAAGTGGTGCAATTGAGACGTGTGAAAGAACAGTACGCAGGCCTTACATCCAGATATACTCAGCGGCATCCGGATGTTATCAAAATGAAACAAATGGTCGTTGAGCTTGAGGCAAAAGTCGCAGAAATTGCAGAAAAAATAGCCCAGACACCCAAGCCCGAATTGCCAAAGAAAAAGAGCAAGGCGGATATGATGGTTGCCAAATACAGAGCTGCCAAAGAGCATCAGTTAAAAGAATTGAAAGCCCAACATGAAGAGTCTCTGAGGATGATAAAAAGGCATAATGAAGATATATCAAAGCTGAGTGAGCAGATAAGTATTTACGAAAAACGAGTGGAAGATACCCCGAAAAGGGAACAGGAGCTGATGTCTTTAATCAGGGATTACAAGAATATTCAGGACTCATATAATTCACTGTTGGAAAGAAAGCTGGATGCCGATATCGCAGTCAGCATGGAAAGAAAATCAAAGGGCCAACGCTTTCGTGTTCTGGATAAGGCCAAAGTACCTCAAAAGCCCATTTCCCCTGATCTGAAAATTTTACTGGCGGTTTCCCTGCTGGGCGGTCTGGCCTTCGGGGGGGGGCTGGTCTTCCTTCTGGATCTTCTTGACACATCCCTGAGGAGGCCGGAAGACATTGAATCTCTGATGGAAGTGCCTGTGCTTGCCACTGTCCCGAACATATACTATCGTCCGATTGACAGATTAAAACAAAGACTTGATCAGGGGTTGAGCATCTTTTTTATTATGATCGGAACAGGACTGCTTGCCGTATTCGGCGTGTTGGCCATGAAAGGTGTGGAAGGTGCAATGACTCTTGGAAGGAAAGTTTTAGCCAAAATTCCGTTTATAGGCTGATTTGACAGTGAACACCAGAAATGTAGGGTGGGTGCAGCGAAGCGGAACCCACCATTATGTGGGAACCCACCTTATGTGGTTCAGCTTCACTGTATATTATTTATTTGGAGTTCCCCAAGTTACGAGAACTGTGAATACCCGAAATGTAGGGTAGGTGTTGGGTGCAGCGAAAGCGGAACCAACCTTATGTGGGTTACGGATGACGACCAAGTTTCTCAGAAGTACAAATATGCTGAGGTGAATGTAAGTTGGGAAAGATATTCGCACTAAAAAGATCAGATAAAATAAACAAAGCATCTGTTCCAACAGGTAAAGTTTCCAAAAAGGCAATGCCGTCGCAAGATGCCTATAAACGCCAGAAGATGGACAGCAACCTGGTGGCCTTTCTGAAACCAAAGTCATTTGAAGCTGAGCAGTTCAGGATGCTGAGAACAAACTTGTTGTTTCCTATTTCCGGAAAATCGCCCCGGTCCATAATGGTGACAAGTGCTTTGCCCGAGGAAGGGAAGTCTTTTATTGCTGCCAATATGGCCATAAGTATTGCCCAGATTATCAGCGAACACGTTCTTCTTATGGACTGTGACCTGCGTACGCCCTGCATCCATACCCGTTTCGGATTTGCCAATAATATGCCCGGACTGAGCGAGTATCTTTCCCACGGGAGTCATTTTGAAGCTGTTAACCGTAAAAAATTCGGGGATGTGCCGGAACTGGGCATGTTTCTTTCTGACGGCGTGTTTCTTTCTTCCCTGCTTCTCGAAACAAAAGTGAACAAGCTGACCATTCTGCCCGGAGGCAGTCCCCCGCCCAACCCTTCGGAACTTTTGTCTTCAAAGCAGATGGCGGAATTGCTTAAAAGGGAAAAGAGAAGATACAGTAACCGCTATGTGATTATTGATGCGCCGCCGCCCAAGCTTATGACCGAAACGAGTGTGCTTGCAAGGCAGATTGACGGTGTTATCCTGGTTGTGAAATACGGGAGCACACCTCGAAAACTGGTTTCAGATCTTATAGATATTCTGGGAAAAGAGAAAATCGTCGGAATTGTACTCAACGGATTCGGCGGATACGGCAAATATGATAAATTCAGAAGAAAATGGGTTCAACTGATATAGGTGAATTTGTTGGCCGGGATGTCTGCATTATAAGTACCTAACCATATATTTTCAGGTATCTGTATATGAGAAACAACTCTTTAATTGTGAACCGCAGATAAACGCAGATAAACGCGGACGGCCTGACTCATCCGCGTTCATCCGTGTTCATCCGCGGTTTGTGAAAGCTGTTTTCTCATGAAAAAATCCCGGAAAACTTTTGGCCGGGTACTTGCAGATCAGCAAAGCCTTTCCTTTTGAGAGGTTGAAAACAAGAACAATTTACGGGTAAAGTAAAGATGCCTTTCACAGTATTAAACCAATATTATCCTGTACGAAACGTCCTTTTTGTCATCGGCGAAGGTGTGATGATATATGCGTCGGTTCTCTTTGCCGACTGGATAGTCCTTGGTGCAAAGCCCTTTGTCATTGACGAGTGGCTGGTTCTCAAGATATTTCTTGTCACCTTTGTATATCAGACATGCCTTTATTATAATGATTTATATGATTTAAATACAACATACAGTTTTTCGGAAATGGGTGTGCGTCTGCTTCAGGCACTTGGTATCGCGACTATTTTCCTGGCAGGCATTTATTTTATTTTCCCTCATACAATTATTGGGGGGGGCTTTTTCTTTGCCGTGACCCTTGTTTTTCTTATGCTCTTCATTATATTCTGGCGTTTCTGCTGTACGCTGATATTAAAACGCGGCCTGTTCAACCGAAAGATCATCATCCTTGGTTCCGGTGAACTGGCCCGAAACATAATGAATGAGATAAACAGCAGGAAAAACTGCGGATATATTGTCGCCAGCATTGCCTTGGAATCTCATGGCGACACTGATTTTATAAAAGAAAAGAATATGGCTGTGTTTTGCAAAGAACACCATGAGGGCCTGTGTGAAGTGACAAAAAATTTGGGCATCAGAAAGGTTGTTGTCGCTCTCAGGGACAGAAGGGCGGGATTTCCGACAAAAGAACTTTTAGAATGCCGCATCAGCGGAACAGATGTCATTGAAGGCGACAGTTTTTATGAAATGCTCACAGGCAAACTTAGTGTTAAACATCTTAATCCGGAATGGCTTATATTTTCGTCGGGTTTCCGAAAATCCTTTATCAGCTGTTTTATGAAACGCGTCACAGATATTGTCTTATCCTCTGTCATGCTGGTTGCGCTTTTACCCGTGATCATCATCACCGCCATTTTGATCAAAGTGGATTCAAAAGGTCCCGCTCTTTTCTCTCAGGAGAGAGTCGGGGAAAAGAGGAAAATATACAGTATCCACAAGTTTCGCTCAATGATTACAGACGCTGAAAAAGAAACCGGACCGAAATGGGCTGGCGAAGATGATCCCCGCATTACGCGTGTAGGGCATTTTATACGTAAATGGCGTGTTGATGAAATTCCTCAGTTATGGAATGTTCTGAAAGGTGAAATGAGCTTTGTCGGCCCTCGACCGGAGCGGGAGTTCTTTGTAAAAAGGCTTGAATATATTATCCCGTATTACGGTGCGCGTTTTACAGCCAAACCCGGTATCACAGGCTGGGCTCAGGTATGTTACGGCTACGGCGCTTCTGTGAAAGATGCCACTGAAAAACTTAACTATGACCTTTTTTATATAAAAAACATGTCAATCGCCATGGATATGGTAATCGTGCTGCGCACAGTAAAGACCGTCATTTCAGGAATAGGAAGATAGCCATTGTTGAAGATCAGTGTATTTCTGATCGCCGGCTTTCAATTTTTAACTCGTTAAAGCAAAAGAAGAAATTACCAAATTAAAAAACCAAATAAAGACATCAAAAAATTAGTCATCCTTCATTTTCGGCCTGATGCCCGGTGAGTGCTGTGCTAAAACTTCATTTCAGCACTCCTGTAATGTTTCTGTGAAG
>JAOZLU010000720.1 GCA_029934695.1 Desulfobacterales bacterium
CCGGATCTGTCTGAGGGCAGGTGCGGGAGCCTCCCCTGAATCCGTTATAATCAGATAATTTCAACTTCGTTTCCTGTGTACAGGACAAAAATTGATAACATATTGATATTATTGAAACCGGGCATTCCGGATAAAGCCGCATAACTGTCCGGAATAAAAGGTTATCCGAAAATATGGAACATTTTTTGTCCTGTACACAACTTCGTTTCAAAACATTTTTGCCAAATTCATTCCTGCCTTTACCTGTATCCGTAAGCCGGAGAAGTTTTTATTCATCCGCGGTTGACAAAAATTATTCGCGGGCTTATATTACAAACAGTTCGGGGGTTGGAAGCCGAAACATACGGGACCATCTGGCAGGATGCTTTTTTACCGTGCGCTTTCTTCCCCGGACTTTGCAGATACATTTCATACAAACCTGATTCCTTATCACCTCCCTTCTGTATTTGCGATCCTGCGGCGGGTTCCGGTGCCTTTCCCGTGGGTATGATGAGCGAAATTGTGCGGGTAAGAGGTGTCATTTCCTTTTCTTATCTTTTTTCCATTTAATTTTAAAGTGTTACAGTTTTTTGACGGTCAGTGAAACTACAGGGAAAAAAGATAAGAAAGGGAATGTGTTCTGCCGGCATGTGATTTTTCATGACGGACAGACCTGAATCTGACTGCTGTGACTGTCTGAAATCATACGAAACCACAAAATACCTGCCGGGACAAAAAATTTATCCCATTTTTTTAAATGCGCCCTCTGTGTACAGGACAAAAAAATGATTGAGGGAAAGAAACCCGGCTTTTTCTGGCGGTCGGGGAATCTGTCCGTTCGGGAAAAAAGACGGGTTTCTCGGCCATCCCAAACTTTTTGTCCTGTACACAGATGCGCCCTATGAAATCCGATGTCATACTGCCCGGGAAACCATCTGAAACAGGCATATTTCAATTCTGTAAGTGAAAGCATCTGATCGGAGGAAAAAATGAAAATCAGGAAAATACATCTGAAAGATCATCCCCTTTTCGGGACAGCAGACATAGATTTTACCGATAAGAACGGCAAAACCCCTCACACGGTTGTTCTCGCCGGAATTAACGGATCAGGAAAAACCACGCTCCTGGAAATTCTGTTCTCCCTTCTGTCTGACCCGGGCAATTCCCAAGAGGAGGATTTTTTTGAGGCGGATGTCGGAAGTATTCAGGATATCCCCGGTTCGGATGAATGGACAGACAAAAAGATTGTCAGCGGATCGGAACTCAGGCAGCTCAGAGAACTCTTTTCAAAAAAATCTTCTGGCACGGATAAGGGACAGCTTCCCAAAATTGTTTATATGCCTGCTGAAATCAGTTTTGACAAGCTTGAGCCGGACATAAGACCTTATTCCCATGAATATGCATTCAGTTGTGAGATCAGGAATGCTGTGACAAAGGATATCCCGAAATATCTTGCAACCTGTGTTGACAGGGAGGTTTACAGGAATGAGGACCTTACGGTGAGGGAAGCTGTCAGAAATGCGTGTGACAGGCTCAATGTCCTTTTTTCAGACTTGGATGCTGATGCGGAAATTATCGGTCTGAGAAAGGACGGGTCCAGGATGCCTGTTTTCCGGAACAGTGCAGGGCAGGAATTCGATATTACAGAACTTTCATCCGGTGAGAAGCAGCTCTTCATCCGCATCATGGCGCTTAAAATGACTGAGGTGAACAACTCTGTCATCCTCGTGGACGAGCCTGAAATATCCCTCCATCCCTCCTGGCAGCAGAAGATTCTGAGGGTTTACGAGCGTGTCGGAAAGAACAACCAGATCATCGCCGCGACCCATTCCCCGCATGTACTTTCCTCTGTGAGAAGCGAGAATGTGAGACTTCTGATTACCGAGGGAGGAAAAATAAGGATCATGGACGGGGATGAGACAGACGGGGCCTACGGCCTTCCTGCGGACAGGGTGCTTGTGGAACTGATGGGGCTTGAAACTCTGAGGGATCCGGAGGTGGAAAGAAAATTCGAGGCTCTCAGGAATATGGTGAGACTCGGGAATTACAACACAGATGAATTCAGGTCCGGATACAAGGAACTGGAGGATATTGTCGGCACACCTGACCAGGACCTTGTCCTGATTCAGATGGAGATTGACCGGCTGAAAAAGGAGACGCGGAAATCATGCTGAAGATCACCAAAGCCGGGGAACCTGATTTTCTGAAAAAATATAAGAAGAAATATCGTCCCGGGAACTGGGCCGGTTATGACAGGGAGAACATTCGGGAACGCCTGAAGGCGTTCATCTTTGAGTGCGAACAGAAATATGCGGAGGTTTCCTGCTGTGTTTACTGTGAAAAAGCGGTCGGCCAGGATGACAGCCATATTGAACATATCAGGCCGAAAAGCGTTTTTAAAAAATATGAGCAGGATTACAGCAATCTCTCTGTGTCATGCGGAAAGGATGGCGGTTCGGACAGAACCTGCGGGCATTACAAAGCAAACAGTTATGCCGATGATTTTATCCATCCTGCGGAAGATGATCCTGCGAGTTTCATGACCTATGAGATAATGACGGGTAAGATTGTCCCGCTGTCTGATGATGGGAAAATCCGGAAAAGAGCCGAATATACCATAAATCTCCTTAATCTGAATCATAACAAATTGGTGAGATTCAGGAAAACATTGTTTGTCTGGTTAAAGAACAGCGTGACAGACGAAGAGGAACTGAGTTATTATTATAAATACGGATTCCCTGTATTATTGGAGTATTACAAAAAAGAATGTCATGGCTGAAATGCTTTTGCTGAGTTCATATTTCTAATCGTCTGGCCCGGGCAGTTCAGGGCAGATATTTCGATAAGGTTCAGATGATTGATCACAAACCCTTTCGGCAGGACAGTGTCCGTTGTTTCATGGTAGTCTGTGATCTTTTCTGAAAATCCGACAATTCACTTCCAAATTACATCAATAACACCAGCGTCCGTTATTACCTGATCGCCTGTCAGAATCGGAATATCGCAAAATAACGCAGTGGCGAGAATAAGCCGGTCATGCAGTTCCAGTCCCGGTATCGTTTTTGCAGTCTCAACAATATCCACATCCAACTCTGTAGTTGTCCAAGTATTGCAACTTGTCTTTTGCTTCCTGAAAATTCAGAGGAATTCTGTTCCGGATTTTCCGCGATGCCGGGGCCGGACAGTCTTTCCCCCGCCGCCTTTCGCTTTGTCAGGGGTATCCCGTCCGGGCCTTCCGGGAAGACGGCGCCCCCGATTCTCTCCGACACAGCCGCTGTGAGGAACACCCTGACTCCCGGCCGGGCCGGAATTTCCGCTCCCCGCA
>JAOZLU010000721.1 GCA_029934695.1 Desulfobacterales bacterium
AAATGGAGAGTTGTCAATCTCCGGATCAAACGTAAAAAACAATACCTGACCAAGTTGTACAGTGTGCCAGTTCAGGAAATCAAAAAAACCAGAAAAGGATAAAGAGAAGTGGAAAACGCATCAGTTAAAGGAAATTTTGGAGATGTTATGGTTGTCGGCGGAGGGGTCAGCGGTATTCAGGCCTCTCTTGATCTTGCCTTTGCCGGTTTTAAGGTTTATCTGGTCGAGAAAGGGCCGAGCATCGGAGGCCACATGGCCCAGCTTGACAAGACCTTTCCTACCAATGACTGCTCTATGTGAATTCTCTCTCCCAAACTGGTCGAGGTCGGCCGGCATCCGAACATAGAGGTACTGACATTCACAGAAGTTGACTGTGTGGAAGGGAACGCAGGAGACTTTAAGATAACCCTGAAAAAGAAGCCCAGATACATTATAGAGGACAAATGCACGGGGTGTGCCACCTGTATGGAATACTGCCCGGTGGAATATCCTGATCAGTTTAATCGGGAAATATCCAAGAACAAAGCTGTCCATGTTTATTTCTCCCAGGCAATCCCCCTTGTCGCATATATTGATGACAGTTGTCTTTTTCTTAAAGAAAACAAATGTGATATATGCAGAGGCGTATGCCAGGCAGATGCCATAGATTTCAAACAGACCGCGGAGAAGGTGGACATAAATGTGGGGGCGATCATCCTGTCGGCCGGCATTAAGCCTTTTGATCCCAAGGTGAAAGATGAATATGGCTACGGAAAGATGCAGAACGTGGTAACCAGCATGGACTATGAGCGGCTGTTGGCCGCGACCGGGCCTTACGGCGGGGAGATACTGCGTGCTTCCGACAAAAAACATCCCCATAAAATAGCCTGGATTCAATGCGTCGGTTCCAGACGGGTGACACCTGGCGACAACAGCTATTGCTCAGGTGTATGCTGCACCTACACGCAGAAGCAGGTGATCCTGACAAAAGATCATGAAACTGAGGCAGAGTGTACCATCTTCCATAATGATATTCGTTCTTTTGGCAAGGATTTTGAACGATACTTCCAAAGAGCAGAACAGCTTCCCGGAGTTGAATTCATCAGAAGTTACGCATCCGTCACCAGAGAGAATCCGGAAAACAAGAATGTGGTTGTAAGATATGCGACTCCCGACAAAGGCGTAAAAGAGGAAGAATTCGATATGGTGGTATTGTCCGTGGGACTGAATCCGCCTGCTGATCATGAGGAGTTGGCAGACAAATTCGGCATTGAACTCAATTCACACGGATTCTGCAAAACAGATTCTTCCAATCCCATAGAAACCACCAGACCCGGTATTTTTGTAAGCGGAGCCTTTCAGGGGCCTGCAGATATTCCCGAGTCGGTTTTTACAGCAAGCGGGGCCGGGGCACAATGTGGTGAATCCCTTGACTACAGGCGAGGAAAGCTGGCCAAAGAAAGGGTGTATCCCACGGAAAGAGATGTGTCCGAAGAGGAACCACGGATAGGCGTATTTGTGTGTCATTGCGGGGCCAATATCGGAAGTGTGGTAAATGTTCCTTCCACCGTTGACTATGCCTTAACCTTGCCCAATGTTGCTTATGCCCAGGAACAGTTGTTTTCATGCGCCACGAATTCTGCCAAGGAAATAACAGAGATGGCAAAGGAAAAAGGACTCAATCGGGTGGTTATAGCTGCCTGTTCTCCGAGGACTCTTGAGCCTTTATTTCAGGACACTCTCAGGGAAGCAGGAATTAATCAGTATTATCTTGATATGGCGAATATCAGGGAGCATAATTCCTGGGTCCACACCAAAGAAAAAGAAGAAGCCACCCAGAAGGCAAAGGATATCATCCGGATGTCGGTGGCACGGGCCTGTCACCTGGAGCCATTGCAGGAATTTGATCTGCCGGTAAACAAGACTGCGCTGGTGGTTGGCGGAGGTATTGCCGGCATGACGTGCGCGCTCTCCATTGCCAATCAGGGGCATGAAGTTCACTTGGTGGAAAAGGATAAGGACCTGGGCGGAATGGCACGGAGAATTCATACCACCCTGGAAGACCTGGATGTTCAGTCATACCTGAATGATATGATCCGTGCGGTTTATAAGAATCCCTTCATCCATGTATCTCATGATGCCACCATCACAGGTGTTTCCGGTTATGTGGGGAATTTCATGACCACGCTGGAAACCGAAGGAAGGACCAAAGAGATAAAACACGGTGCAACCGTCATTGCCATCGGTGCGGATGAATACAAACCCACCGAATACCTTTACGGAGAAAATGATCAGGTGTTTACGCACCTTGAGTTGGGGGAGCAGATCGCCAAAAAAGAAGCAAATGTAATCAATGCCGAGAGCCTGGTGATGATCCAATGCGTCGGATGCAGAAACGAGGACAGGAATTATTGCAGCAGAGTATGCTGTGGTCATGCTGTAAAGAACGCTTTGAAACTGAAAGAAATCAAGCCTGAGATGGATATCCATATTCTCTTCAGGGATATGAGAACGTATGGGTTCAGAGAGGATGCGTATCGGGAAGCATCAGACAGGAATGTTAAGTTCATCCGCTATGAACCGGATGACAAACCCCAGGTGGAAGCAGTGAAAGAAGGGGGCAAGTCTGTTGTGAGAGTGACCCTCCCTGATTCTATTTTAGGACAGCGGCTTGAACTGGATGCTGATATTCTCTCTCTCGCTGCCGCTGTTATTCCCTCTGCATCAGTCAGGGAGATAGCCGGATTGTTCAAGGTGACGTTAAGTCCGGATGACTTCTTCAAGGAAGCCCATGTCAAATTGAAACCTGTTGAGTTTGCCGCAGATGGCGTTTATCTTTGTGGAACCGCTCACTATCCCAAGCATATACCGGAAACGATCAGCCAGGCTTACGGGGCTGCCGGCCGGGTCTTGACGCTTCTTTCACACGATACAGTCACAGCCTCAGGTTCTGTCTGCGAGGTAAAAGAGAACGATTGTGTATCGTGCGGAGCATGTATCACAGCTTGTTCGTATGATGCGATAGAATTTATTGATACACCAAAAGGCAACAAGGCCTGGGTTAATCCTGTTCTCTGCAAAGGAGACGGGCTGTGCAACACAAAGTGTCCGACAAATGCGATTGTGCTGAAGCATTTTACGGATGAGGCGATTTTGAGTCAAATTGATGCAGCATAGGTTGTTAAATCTCAAAAAACAAACTACAAATTACAAATAAATCTCAAAAAACAAATTACAAATAAATCTCAAAAAACAAATTACAAATTACAAATAAATCCCAAAAAACAAATTACAAATAACAAATAAATCTCAAAAAACAAA
>JAOZLU010000143.1:0-6946 GCA_029934695.1 Desulfobacterales bacterium
ATTTGGAATTTGGAATTTGAGATTTGTAATTTATTTGGAATTTGGATTTCCCAAAGGGACAAAGGATTAAACATCGTGAGTAAACCACTTGTTATTGTAGAATCACCCACAAAAGTAAAAACCATAGAAAAATATCTCGGAAAAGATTACCGGGTGGCTGCAACAGTCGGCCACATAAAGGACCTTCCCGCGAAGGAGATGGGGATTGATATTGAAGATAATTTCAAGCCGAAATACAAAACCATTGCCGGGAAACAAAAAATTATCACATCCTTAAAAAAAGCCGCGGGGGATGCCGAGGAAATTTTTCTTGCGCCTGACCCGGACAGGGAGGGGGAAGCGATTGCATGGCATGCTGCGGAGATTTTAAAGAAAAAAGGGCGGAAATTTCACAGGGTACTCTTCCATGAGCTCACCAAAAAGGCCATTCATGAGGCCATGGCATCGCCGGAGGAACTCCATAAAAACAAATATGAGGCCCAGCAGGCGCGCAGGATACTTGACAGACTGGTGGGATACCAGATTTCCCCGCTTTTATGGCGGAAGGTCAAAAGAGGACTGAGTGCGGGGCGGGTGCAGTCTGTTGCTGTGCGGATCATCTGTGAAAGGGAGCGGGCGATCCATGCGTTTGAGTCGGAAGAATACTGGTCTGTGACGGCTGATCTTGAAGGCGAATCTCCTCCGCCGTTTAAAGCAAAACTTGCAAGAAAGCTTGTCCCCGGCTCAACCCGGGGAAACGGAAAAAAAATCAGTATCCCGAATGAGGCGGCTGTTTCGGCCATTCTGGGTGAATTGTCAGGAGAAACGCCGGTTGTGGAAAAGGTGACCAAAAAGACCATAAAACGGAATCCCCTTCCCCCTTTCATCACGAGCAAGCTCCAGCAGGAGGCCATCCGGAAGCTCAAATTTTCGGCCAAGAAGACCATGCTCGTGGCCCAGCAGCTCTATGAGGGGATTGCTCTTGAATCTGGTGAGCCTGAGGGACTGATCACTTATATGCGTACCGACTCCACCCGGATCGCCCAGGAAGCCGCGGAAGAGGCCCTGAAACTGATTCAGGAGCGTTTCGGTCCTGAGTATGCCATCAACAAACCAAGAGCTTTCAAGAATCGGAAAAAAGCCCAGGACGCGCATGAGGCCATCCGTCCCACCTCGGTTTTCAATACCCCTGAAAAACTGGCCCCGTATCTTTCTCAGGAGCAACTGGCATTATACACGCTTATCTGGCAGCGATTTGTCGCGTCTCAGATGAAACAGGCACTCATTGACAACAATTCCATAACGATCAGAGCCGCTTCTTATCTGTTTAACGCAAGCGGATCAACTGTAAAATTTCCCGGTTTTATGATCCTTTATATGTCTGTGGATGAGACTGCCGAGAATAAGGAGCAAACAAAAGTTCTTCCTGAACTTACTGAGGGCATGGCTCTGAAACTGGATAAATATTTGCCCAAACAGCATTTTACCATGCCGCCGCCGAGATTTTCAGAGGCATCATTGGTAAAAGAGCTTGAAGAGAACGGCATCGGCCGGCCCAGCACTTATGCGGCCATCTTATCCACCATCCGGGGGAAAGGGTATGTGGATATGGCTGGCGGGAATTTCAGGCCGAGCGAGCTGGGGTTCATTGTCAACGATCTTGTCGTGGAAAGCTTTCCGGATGTGTTCAATGTTGATTTTACTGCCAAAATGGAGGATGATCTGGATCGGGTGGAGGCGGCTGAGGAAGACTGTTTAAAAATTCTGAATCGTTTTTATGTGCCTTTTAAGAAGGAACTGGATACTGCCTCGGAAACGATGCTGAGTATGAAAGGGGTTGGCATTTCTACGGACATTGCCTGTCCTGAATGCAGCAAAAAACTCCATATCAAGGTGGGTAAAAATGGGCATTTTCTTGCATGCAGCGGATATCCGGACTGCAAATACAGCAGCGACTATGACCGGGATGAAAAAGGAAAGGTTCAGCCTGTTGCACCATCTCAGGAGGATGCGGTTGACAAGGCTTGTGAAAAATGCGGCAAACCTATGACTGTCAAGCGCGGCAAATACGGTTCCTTTCTTGCATGCAGCGGATATCCCAAGTGCAAAAATACCAAATCTGTGAATTCAAACAACGGGGGGCAGGCAACCGGGATCAGATGCCCGGAAAAAGGTTGCGGTGGTGAGCTGACCCAGCGGAAATCAAAGCGGGGCAAATTATTTTACGGGTGCAGCCGTTATCCGGACTGCAGTTTTGCCACCTGGGACAAGCCGGTGGATAAAGCGTGTCCGAATTGTGATGCCACATTTCTGCTGGAAAAAACCACGAAAAAGGAAGGGACGTTTTTGGCCTGCATGAATAACGGTTGCGGTTATGTTGACAATTGACAATTATCTGACTGTCGGACGGGGTTGCAACCCCCCGTGCGGCAGGGGACTGATGCAGGCAATTTAAAAAATTGTGTCCTTTGCGGCTAAGAGAAATGTCTTACCGCATCTTACCGCAAGGGACGCAGATTTCGCAAAGTTCGCAGGGCCTGATCTGCTTTGTCATCCATTCCAATGCCCGGATTTTCATGATACTGCGGCCGCATAAATTGATGTTGACATCTTGTCTGATGTTGATATGCTACCTGGTAATAATTCGGATTTCCAATTCCATCTTTAATTTCACGGAGGGATAAATGGAAGAGCAACTTAACTATGTTGAAAGCATTGAACAATATTTGTTGAAAGCCAAAGAACCTTTAACAGCAAAGCAGATTTGTCAGGCAATATGGGAATCCTCAAAATCTAAGGATGTTAAGAAATGTGAGCAGACTTTGACTGCCCTTATGGACAATCAGAAAATATCACGGTATCCGTCAAAAGCGAAAAATCGGAAAGAAAGATATTGGCATGATTCACCTGTAGCGTGGCGGATGATACTGGCCGAAAGAAAAGGTATCCGATTTAATGACAGAGGACTTGAGAAGCTCCGAGAAGCCAGGGAAAGCGGAACAGGCGAATTTCCGAAATGGTTTGCTGAGGATATGAAGAATGCCAGAAGTGAGGCCGAGCAAGTTCCGCTCGAATGCGGCCATACGAAAAAAAAGTGCCAAAGCACTGACCCACCTCGAAAACAATCCACTTCATCCCGGCCTGAACCTTGAACGGATTGTCAATGATCCCAGAGCGTGGTCCATCCGGGTTGACCGGAGGTACAGAATATCACTTGAATCTGAAGAATATCTCCCATCAGGAAATCCGGATTGGTCGGCATCTGTTATTCTCTTACGTTTTTCAGATCATGATGACCTCTACAAAAGGCCGCGTTGAGCACGGCGTAATTTCACCATTAGATAAAAAAGCAGGGCCGCTTTCGCAGCCCTGCTTTTTTGTTTTTTGAAGAAACCGGGTCAGGCCAGGATCAGATTTGAAAGAAACCGGTTTCTTCAAAGGTTAAGTTCGTAATTTACCTTGATCCGGTAATCTTCTGCAACAGAATGATCACATCCTCCAGACCCTCTTTGAAATCGCCGCTTGCATCGCCATAGGGGCGCTCGCAATTTGCGTCCATGGGATTCTGAGTGGCAAGATCATCCGCACACTCTGCATCCATGGGATTCTGAGTGTCATTGTCGGCTCTTGACGACCTGCGTCCGGAAGCTGCGGCAAAACACTTTGTATCCATCGGATGCATCGTGTCCGGAAAATTGTCATCACACCTGTCATCCATCGGATTCATGGTGCATTTGATTGAGGACTCACAGGAATCATCCATCGGATTCATGGTTTCGGTGATATCATCCTCACACTCTTTGAGCATCGGATTCATGGTTTCGGGGATTTCCTCTTTACACGCCTCATCCATCGGATTCTGCGTTTCCGGGATATCCTCCTCGCACTTCTTCTCCATGGGGTTCATGGTGGACAGAATATTGTCGTCACATTTCTCGTCCATGGGATGCATGGTGGGTTCAAAATCATCGTCACACTCTTTGTCCATGGGATGCATGGTAGATTTGAAATCATCCTCACATTTCTTGGACATGGGATTCATGGTAGCCGGAATTTCGTCTCGGCATTTCCTGTCCATGGGATTCCTGGTGAACTTGATCTCTTCGTCACACCTTCTGCTCATGGGATTCATGGTGGGCGTAATGTCACCCGAATCAGCACCATCCCCGCAGTCTTTGTCCATGGGATGCATGGTTGCCGGAAATTCGCAGTCCTCATTCATGGGATTCATGGTTTCCGGCATGTCACACTCATCATTCATGGGGTTCATGGTGAACTCGATATCGTCCCCGCAATCCTTATCCATCGGATTCATGGTCGTATGAAATTCGTCCTTGCAATCCTTGTTCATGGGATTCATGGTTTTATGAATCTGACATCTGTCATTCATGGGATTCATGGTGGGTTCGATGTCACACTTTGCATCCATGGGACTCATAGTGTGTTCAATATCATCCTCACACTCAATGGGATCCATGGTATCAGGAAATTCATCCCTGCAGCTCTTCTCCATGATATTCATGGTAGGTTCTATGTTACATGCCATGTCCGCATTGTTCATGGTGGGAGCTATGTGCTTCATACATCTGTCATCATTGGGAACCCATGTGCAGCACTCACCCTTATCCGGCTGCATGGTGACAACATCAATCTGACACGCAACCGGATCCATGGTATCTCTGAATTGCATACATCCGGGATCCATGGGATTCTTCGTTTCCTCTTTAAAACAGTCCGGATCCATCGGGTTCGCAGTGTCCGTGAAATCACACTTCGGATCCATGGGATTCTTGGTGTCCGTGATATCACACCAGTCATCCATGGGATTCATGGTCTCTTTGATATCAAGCATACATTCATCCAGCATGGGATGCATGGTTTCCGGAATGCACTCACAGTCCGCATCCGGCGTGACATCCTTGCAGGGATAACAATTTTTATCCATGGGATTCATGGTACAGGGAAGCTGGCACTCTTTATCCATGGGGTTCATCGTGGGTTCGATATCACATTCTCTGTCCATGGGATTCATGGTGAAATGGAAACTGTCCCCGCATCTTTCCTCCATGGGATTCATGGTGTCTCTAATATCATCCCCGCATCTTTCCTCCATGGGATTCATGGTATCTTTAATGTCATTCCCACATTCCCTGTCCATGGGATTCATGGTATGATGGAAATCATCCCCGCACTCTTCATTCATGGGATTCATGGTGGGTTCAAATTTCTCCCGACATGCATCATCCATGGGATTCATGGTGGGTTCAAATTCATCCTTGCAATCCGGGTTGAAGGGATCCATGGTGTGTTCCATCTGACATGCCATGTCTATGGGATTCATAGTGTCTTGGAACTCGCACCTGTGGTTCCAGGGATCCACTGTTTCGGGGGGCTTGCAAGTGGGGTCGTCAGGCTTCATGGTCTCAACGCATGTTGCATCCATAGTGGGCTGACAGTCCGCCATCGCTACATCCATGGTGGGTCTGATGAAGATGCAGTCAGAATCCATAGGGTTATCCGTGTAATGAATATTCTCCTCACATGCAGGATCCACCGGGTTCTTGGTGGCCCACTCATCCTTGCAATCCACATTCATCGGGTTCATGGTGGCTCTGATCTCGCACCACTTGTCGAACGGATTCATGGTCTCCCTGAAATCACATTTCTCATTCATGGGGTCCATGGTTTCTTGGAGATCACAGTTCATGGGATTCATGGTGACAGCAAAATCATCCGCACACTCTTTGGCCATGGGATCCATGGTGGGACGAAACTCGCATCTGCCATCCACCGGGTTCATGGTTTCATTGAACTCGCACCTCGGATCCATGGGGTTCTTGGTGTCTTCGTCTTCTCCGAAACACCGGTTATCCATCGGATTCATGGTCTCTTCAAAGTGATCCTTACACCTTTCATCCATCGGATTTTTGGTGTCAAGTTCACATTGGCCATCCATCGGATTGGTGGTGGGTTCAAAATCACAGTCCATGGGATTCATGGTATCTTTGAAACATGCGTCCTGCATAGGATCGCTGGTGACTTCAAAGTGACATCCCTGATCCCCGGGGTTCATTGTGGGTTCGATGTCGCATGCCCAGTCTGCGGGGTTCATTGTGGGTCTGAGATTCTTGCACTCGTCACTGGCATTCATGGTAAAATTGCAGTCAGGTTTGCCGGGATCCATGGTCGGTTTGGATTGAACACAATCCGGATCCATGGGATTCTCAGTATATGGAATGTTGCAAGCTGGATCCATGGGTCTCTCTGTATCCGGATAGCAGTCGGGATTCGCAGGATCCTTGGTTGGTGTAAATTCGCAGTCAGGATCCATGAAATTCATGGTGGGCTTGACCTCACATTCCATGGGATTCATGGTCTCTTTGAAACATGCATCGTTCATGGGATCCTTTGTGGCCATATCGCACGCGTCATCCGTGGGATCCATCGTAGGTTCAAACTCGCAACGCACGATGTCCATGGTTTCCTGAATGTGACATCTGTCATCCCCGGGATCCTTCGTCTCCATCCCGGCATCGCAGTCAGAATTCATGACATCGGTTGTTTCTTTGATGATGCACCGGTCATCCATGGGATTTCTGGTTTCTTCAAATCCGCATCTTTCATCCATGGGATTCTCTGTTTCCATCCCGCACTCCGGATCCATGGGATTCTCAGTATCAGCAAAACAGTCGGGCTTTGCCGGATCCATTGTCTCCTTGAACTCGCAATCAGCATTCATGGGATCCATTGTCTCATTGAAATCGCAAAACATGGGGTCCATGGTTTCTTCAATGAAACATTCAGGATCGCCGGGTCTCAGTGTGGGTTGAAAACAACTCGCATCGTCCGGGTTTTTTGTAGGTTCAAAGTTACAAGCCGCATCATCAGCATCCATTGTCTCTCTGAAGCATTCTGAAGCAGCGGGATCCATGGTAAACTGTCTTGCCCCTCTGTAAGCCTTCCTTAC
>JAOZLU010000143.1:7046-13045 GCA_029934695.1 Desulfobacterales bacterium
TTTTCCAGGCAGTCTGCAAAATTGCCTTACATTTAAAATAATTTTTCAAATTGTTTTTTTTCAGGCAATTTGCAAAACTGCCTTGCATGTAAAACAATTTTTCAGCCGCGGCTGTATAACAAAAAAGTCAGAATATCAAAAAATAAAATTCAGGTAACTTCGGCAATCCCCTGTCGGAAAAAGCTGGGTTTTTAAGTCGGAAAGGTTATAATAAATCTTAAAATTATCTTACACAGAAAAATTTCTTTTCTGACAAAAATAATTATGACAGTTTACACTTTTTTGGTGTTCATAAAATGTAAGCCTTGCAATTCATTCATAAATGATCTGCAAAAATCATTCTGCAATTTTAAAAAGTAAATTAAAGATGCAAAAAATTATTGAACGATTTAAAGCATAATTTGACAAGCCCTGACAAATAGTTTAACAACTGATGATAGAAGCGTGAAACGTGAATTCACGCGTCATATTTCACGCGTCATACGTTACCTTCATTAACTAAAATCTGAAAGGAGCCAAAAAAGTGTCACACTTCATACGGGCCAGTCTTTTTCTGACAGCCTTAAATTTTCTGGCAGGAAACATTCCGGGCCTGATGCCTCAGACCAGCCGCCTGAGCGGCTTTCTGATACTGCTGGCATGGATCGGAGCCTATCGTCCCCTGAAAATCGGCAAATCATATCTCAGCTTATTTTCGGCAGTTGCAATCCTGATTTCATTCCCGCTGTTGCTGTCTGAATCATCCTTTCTTTTTGGGATAAGCCTCTGCCTCTTTAGTCTGAGTATGTTATCACATGCTGACCATCCTGTAAAGGATATTCCTGTTTTTCTGCTCACCACCGTTTTTTACACGGTCTTTGTCATATCATACAGGTTCAGCCCGCACTTATGGTATATTCTTCAACACATAAGCCTCGGATTTTCGCCGGAAGCAAGCGCGGCAGGCAATAAAATGACACTCGCTGCAACGGCCCTGGGAATGCCCATTGTCATTTCAGTGCTTTGCTATTGCATCAGCCTGTTTTTTTTCATTCCCGGTGCAACGTCTGAGACTGTGGAAATGCCGGAATCTGAAGACGGGAAAAAAACAAAGAAGCGGAAAAAAGCAAAACATCAGGAAAAAGAAGAAAATGGGAAAAAAACAAAGAAAATTTCTGTTTTGGTGACAATTTTCGCCCTTGTGGGCATGAATGTCGTATATTTGCGGTTGCAGGAGCCTTTGACGACCGCTGCCCGTTTCTTCAACAAAAGCTGGAATCCCACGCCGCTGGATTTTCAGGTGGTTCTGCTGCTTTTATTGCTCATTGCCATTTATCCTGTCACCAGAAAAATACAGTTCAGAGAATTACCGTTGGAATTCCCGGGCATTCGTCTGAAACAGGCAATTTCTGCCTTATGTCTTGTTTTCGTTGCTGTTCTGATACTGGCATACTATCCCAAAGGACACAATCCCCGGGGTGATATTGTATTTTGCGACAAAGGGTCAAACTGGGCCGTGCCTGTTTACGGGAAAGTCTATGGTCAGCACAGCGCTGGCATGTTCGGGATGTTGCCGAACTATCTGAAACTGCGCGGCTACCAGACGAGGATCGTCAGTGGCAAACTCAGACGAAAAGATTTGGACGGAGCAGGCGTCATAGCGGTCTTCAATCCTGTTGAAAATTTTTCCGGCCCGGAAAAGCAGCTGATCTATAAATTCATCGAAGACGGTGGCTCGCTTGTGGTGGCAGGGGATCATACCGATGTCAGCGGTGTGATGGGCCCGATCAACGATCTGGTGATGCCGTTCAATATCACCCTCAATTTTGACACGGCACTGCCCATTGCATCTGGCTGGGTTGACAGCCTGGAAAAACGTCCCCACCCTATCACAGCGAACATAGATGAAGATCATGAGACATCCATCTGGGTCGGTGCGTCTTTGAACATTTCACTGCCTGCCAAACCCGTTATTACAGGAAAGCTCGGATGGGCGGATAAGGGAAACTATTTAAATAAAAAACGTGCCTTTCTCGGCAATTACAGGCGAAGCAGCAATGAACAGCTCGGGGATGTGGTGCTGGTTGCGGAATCTGTTTATGGAAAAGGAAAGGTGCTTGTCTTCGGGGATACCTCCACATTTCAAAATGGTGTTCTGACGAGCGGCCACCCTTTTCTCGACAGAATTTTTGACTGGCTGTCGAGCAGGGGGGATCTGCATTATCCGGGACAGCAGTTTGTTTTCGCCCTGCTGCTGCTGGCCGGGGCCGGATATCTGGTGAGCAGGATGCCATGCACGTCGCTTTTTGTGCTGTGTCTTTTTGCAGCGCATATTCCCCTGTGGGCAACCCAGTCCCATACAGCAGAGGTTTCCAAATCCGAAATTTCAAAAACCTCTGACTACGAGATCGCTTATATAGACACTGCCCATAACGGACGGTTTTCCATGTTTGCATCGGCCGAGGAGAGCGTGTGGGGTATCTCCATAAATCTGATGCGTAACAGGTACATCCCGCTTTTTATGAAGAATTTCTCTGAGGAGGCCCTTTCAGAAACCCGTCTGTTTATCGTGATCGCACCCACAACAGCATTTTCTGAAAAGGAAAGTGATGCCCTGAAGCGCTTCATGGAAAACGGCGGCCATGTGATCTGGTCCGTGGGATGGGAGGAAATGGAAGGCTCAAGATCATTTTTGGAAAAATTCAGTTTCTCTGTTGATTCTGTCCCACTAGGCCCCGGTGAAATCGAAATCGGGCGACTCAAGGCGAAGTTTCTCGAAGCCTGGCCCATAAAGGGCGGGAGCGAATCCAAACAAATCATAGCGGAAAAATTCGGCTATCCCGTTATTGTGTATCAGCCAGTGGGCAAGGGCGGGCTTCTGGTGATCGGAGACTCGGAATTTCTGCACAGCAGGAACATAGAGTCCTATAAAAATTATGATTTCAAAAATATCCGATTTTTCAAGTACCTGTTAGACAAAATCAAAACTTGATTCTCGCTCGCCTGGCAAATCCCAGGCATTTTCCGGCGGATTTGTCAATCCCCCGGGAGCAAGCCCGGCCGCTCGCCAGCCCCCGGCCGCTCGCCTGGGATTGGCAAATCCCAGGCATTTTCCGGCGGATTTGTCAATCCCCCGGAGCGGCTCAGGGCTGATTTTTCAGATTAATAATTAAAACTGATAACTGTTGGAGTCAATATGCGTATAATATGGTTCATAACACTGTTTACAGCTTCCGGCTGGTTGTATATGCTGTCAACTTTCACGCCGGCAAAAATAACACTTCTGGTGCCTTTTATCTCGCCTTTATTTTTCGGCACCATTGCGGCATCTGTTTCTTTCAGGAAAATGATTCCACATCGGCTGCCCATCAGGGAAACCCTTATATTTTTCATCCCGCTGATACTGATCAGGCTTACAGTGCCTTATCCTTACAGTTTCGGAGCAATGGTGATGATGGCGGGCCTGCTCGTCGGTCTGGCCTCAAACAGATTGAAACGGCTTGCACCGCTTTCCGGCGGATTCCTGCTCACTGGTCTTATTTTGCTCATCCAGAGCCTCTTCATACCTGTTTTTTATGTTTTGGCATCCCGCTGGCATGAAATAAAACTGCTCAATCTGATTGCATATCCCTTTGTCCGTGTTTTCGGACTGAATGCCAGCATGAGCGAAGGTGTCATCTATCTGCCCACTTTCACAAACCTGCTGAGCTTTCCCGGAACATTGGAAAAAACCGGCTTTTATGTGCTTTTGCTGATGATGGTCAGCGGGATGATCCTGTTTGCACTCTTTGACAGAAACTGGAAAAAAGTCCTGAAGTTCTTTGGAATCTGCATCGGTTACACATTTTTGCGTTATGTCTTTATGATTTTTGTTTACACACAGGTGGACGACGCTGCGATTTACTGGGATCCTGTCGCCTTTACACTCAGTTATGTTCCTTTGGCCTGCATTCTGTGCATGGTGCTGCCTCTGGGATCATCTGAAACGCCCTTGCATTTCAAACTGCCCCTCCCTGATTTTTTCTCCCGTTCCGAGGCCGGAACCTGGAACCCGGGAAATTTGAAACTGGCAGCTCTTTTCTTTGTCAGTGTCTTCTGTTTTGTCGGCATCTGGGGATTTGAGGACCCCGGAACCCGCAAACAGGGCAGAATCTTAATTGATGAAAAACACAGCAACTGGGAATGGACCACCCGGAAATTCGACACCACCTGGTTCGGCAGCCAGTCCACATACAATTATTACTGCATGGCCGAATATTTCAATTATTTCTACAAAGTTGACAGAAATGTGAAGGAAAAGCTGACCGAAGAATTTTTGTCAGAATACGATATCCTGATCCTGAAAACGCCGACAATGGCTTATGAGGATGAGGAGATTGAGGATATTGTCGAGTTTGTCCGAAAGGGCGGCGGACTCTGGCTCATCGGGGACCATACCAATGTCTTTGGAATGAATTATTATCTCAATTTCATTGCAAAGCGGTTCGGCATGTTTTTCCATTATGACAGCACCTATGATCTGGACACGGGAAGACTGACTTTCTACAAAAAACCCACGGTCTTTCCCCATCCGGTTGTGCAGAATATGCCGCCGTTTCTCTTTGCCACATCATGCACGGTGGACGCGTCGCTCACGTCTGAAAATATCATGCTCGGGTATGGGCTGAGATCAAGGCTGCTCTCCTATTCGGACAAGGGTTTTTTTGAACGCAAGCCTACGAGCGATTATGAGTTCGGTCTGTTTTTGCAGGCCGCTGGTCTGAAATATGGGAAAGGCCGGGTGGCCTCCTACACAGACAGCACCTGTTTCTCAAATTTTTATATGTTCATTCCCGGTAAACCCGAACTGGCCATGGGAACTGTGGAATGGCTCAACAGGAAAAACAAATATGGTTTCATCCCTGTTGCATTCGGAATCATTGGGTTTATCACGCTTTTTCTCGGACTGAACCAAGACTGGAGAGAGAAGAGAGAAACCTTTTGTCTCTTACTGTTTTCCGCACTGTGGGGGATTGCCCTGGGAATTCCTTTCTTTACCGGTCTGTCCGAGAGTGCCTATTCTTTCCCGGAACCGCATACCGATTTCAGAAAAGTCTGCTTTGAGACAGAACATTCCAAGATCACGCTGCCGGTGGAACAGCTTGTTGACAAACATCCTGACAATTACCACACTTTTTATGTCTGGACCCAGAGAATGGGCTATGTGCCGATGTTGGAAAAAAAGCTTTCAGATGCGCTGAAAAAGGGGGAGATGGTCGTCGTCATCAATCCGGTGAAGCCTTTTACCGAGGATGAAGTACAGCAGGTCATCAGTTTTGTCGAAAAAGGCGGGCGTTTCCTGCTTCTTGACGGGCCTCAGAACAAAAAATCCGTATCCAATCAACTGCTGAAACCGTTTGAGATGAAAATTGATTTTTCGGAAATAAAGCAGGCAAAGCTGTATGACAGGCGTAATGAAGAGATATGCACTGCAAAGAGAACCGGGACAGTGGAAGGAGGGACCGCATTCATAATGACTGATGACAAAAAGCCTGTATTTTCCGTAATCAAGCGGGGAAAAGGGCTTATGGGCGTCATGGCGGATTCATTCATATTTGGCAATCCCCAGATGGGCGGAACGCAGATATCGCCGGATCAGACACGGGAGCAAATCTACAGTATGGAGTTTTATATAATAGATATTATGGGAAATAGGCAAATCGCTTCTGATTAGTAACCATTACCAAACAACTTACTCACCGCACTGCCGGGTTTGTCAACCCGGCAGAAGCAGGGGAACCGGTACCAAGGAGTATATGAATGGAGATCAAATTATACAACGATATCGTTTTCAAATGGGCTTTCGGCAGGGAGGAGCATCCGGCTCCTCTCATCAGTCTTCTGAATTCCGTGGTGGGTCATGAGGGTGAAAAGCCGGAATTCACGGAGATCAGGATTGTCAATCCTTATGACCGGTCCGAACCTTTCACCGGTGAGAAGCAGGGGATTCTCGACATCAGGGCGCAGGATGCCCGCACCGG
>JAOZLU010000144.1:0-4594 GCA_029934695.1 Desulfobacterales bacterium
CCTCTGATCACCATCACATCCGGGTCTTTGTTGCAACTTGGGAATCCTTCTCTGTGTAATAAAGGAACATGCCCGCGGCAACATAGATATTATCACTGTTTATAAAATATTGCCGCAATGCGCCGAACAGGTGAAAGGTTGCAGTAACGTGAAATTCTGTTTCCCCAACAGGTTTTCCATCCGAATCAGGATATTCTGTGTCGGCGTATTTTTCGGCGATTCGCCCAGTGGCAGACATCATATTGGCTCTTTCTGTGAATATTTTTAAGCAACTATTCAGGCTCTATGCCCAGTGATCTGAGTTTAGCAGCCAGTTTTTCAACTTTTTTACGTTCAGCCTCGACATTTTTGCGTTCAGCTTCGGCTTCAGCTTCGGCTCTCTGCTGTTTCATTTCAGCTTTTTTGCGTTCAGCTTCGGCTCTCTGCTGTTTCATTTCAGCTTTTTTGCGTTCAGCTTCGGCTCTCTGCTGTCCCGTTTCGGCATTTTTGCGTTCCGTCTCCGCTTTCTCGGCTCTTTTACGTTCAGCTTCAAGCATATCCATGGCTTCATCAAGAACGGGAACAGGCTCGCGGGTCCGGGGATCAACAACACGCAGAATGTTACCCTCCGGAATCAGATACACGCCCAGCTCCCTGCTGGTCATATATCCGTTGCTGTCTATGGGAAGCGGCGCATATCTTCCTTTTTTCAGGCGGAAGCCCAGAAGGGAGGTTTTCAGATAGTCCCTGAGAGGATCAAACAGGAAATACTCCTGCACGTCGAGAGAGGCGTACAGCTCCTTTTTTCCAATCATGTCATCATTCTTTGTTGATTTGGAGGTGATCTCGAAAATCACGCAGGGGCCTGTGTTCTCCTCCCACATTTTGAATGATCGCCGCTCGTGATTCTCCACCCCTTTGATCACCATCACATCGGGGGCTTTGTTATAGCGCGGGAATCCTTGTTTGTAATAAAGGAACATATCCCCGGCAACATAGATATTATCATTATTTATAAAATATTGCCGCAACGCGCTTAACAGATGCAAGATTGCGGTAACATGAAATCCTGTCTCTCCCATAGGCTCTCCATCCGAATCAGGATATTCTACATCTGAATATTCTGTGTCAGCATATTTTTCGGCGATTAATTCAGTGACAGACATGGTATCCAGCCCTTTCTGTAAAAATGTTAGTCCGGGATAATATCAGCAGATCGGAAAATTTTCATCCCGTCCGTGAAACTGCAGGAATTGAATTTAGTAAGGATATGTAATCCTTATTAAACTAAATCCCTGCAGTTCTCAGGGGACAGAACACTCAGCAATTTTCGATCTGCTGAATATATTATTTTGCGCTGCTTTGTCCTGCCATGCCTTTCAAAAGCTGCTTCATATACCAGACCTGCTTATCTGTTGCAACTTCGCCGGCCTTGAGAAACACGCTGCCGTCCTGATAAGAAATCGGCCCTTTGAGCAGTTCCACTTTCTTTGTCCCGAGGTCTTTAATAAAGGTATCCAGTGCCTGTTTGACAGACGGTGTCAAGGCGGGCCCGGCCAAAAAGCCCACAGTACTGGTATCGTGGTTGTTGATGTCTTTCCAGTCAGGGCCAAGCCATAGCCATTCGGATTTAAAGTTTCCGGCCATTGACGCTTTGACAAGTTTGACATAACTCGGGCCCCAGTTGAAATAGGGCACCCCGAGACACACATCATCAGCATCTTCACAGGCCCCTTCATAATCATAAGGCAATGCCCATACTTCTTTCCCTTGCTGACGTTTCTGCTTTGCAACCGTAACACTTTCAGCTGTGTCAATCCCGGAAATGATCACATCATGTCCGGTGTTGAAAAAATTCTGAGCCACCTGGGTGGGGTCCGCGGTAACGCCTGGTATGTTAAACCAGAAGCCTATCCATGTCACCTGAAATTTCAAATCTTCGGGTTTCTTTTTCAGCACATTTTCCCACGCATATTTCGCACCCAGATAACATGTTGCGGCAAGGCGCCGGGTCTCTTCGTTGATCAGCGGCCCCAGATACCCGATTTTGCCGGTTTTTGTGGTCATAGCTGCGGCAAAGCCTGCCATCATTTTTCCATATACCATGCGACCGAACAGGTTGCCCAGATTTTTCGGGGCTTTTCCGGTCAGTACGTCATCCCCGGAACAATGGATAAAGTACACATTCGGATGCATGGCCGCGGCCTCCCGGATGCCGTCTTTCATGTCATCGGAATTTGCAATGATGAGCTTTGCGCCTTTTTCCACCATATCATCTGCCAGTTGCAGAATGGTGATGCCCGGTCGGTCAGCGGGATTCACTTTGTCAATATACAGCATTTTTGCGCCGGGAACCATTTTTTCAACATACTTCCCCCCGTCATAATGGGCCTGGCTGTAGCCGCGGTCATTATAAGGCCCTACAAGAAGCAGGCCGAAAATAAAGGGCTTTTCAGCCCCCAGTACATTCCCCGGATTTATGGGGGATAACGTCAGAAAAAAAGAAGTGATGCACAGGGTCAACACAAGTTTTTTGAGCATAATTTTCTCCTTTGGCTTATTATTTGCCGTTAAATAATTAGGGTGTAGCCACCATCTGCATAAGGTGGGTTCCGCATACCCAATTCATGAAACATGGGAAACGTAGGGTGGGTGCAGCGAAGCGAAACCCACCACCATCTGCATAAGGTGGGTTCCGCTATGCTTCACCATACCCAATTCATGAAACATGGGAAACGTACATTCTCTTTCTAATACCCCATTGTTGAAGCTCCCGGCCTGCGAGGATCAGACGCCCCCAAAAAGAAGCCGTCTCTGTACATGATGCTTTGTGTACTCCCCATTGCATTTTTGACCACGACCTTATGCCCTTTTTGTTCCAAAAGGCGGATCGTGTCCTGACTCAGTCCTTTTTCAATCCGGATTTCGTCCGGGAGCCACTGGTGATGGATCCGCACCGCACTGCTGGCCGCGGCAACATTCATGCCGTGATCCACCACGTTCATGATGAGCTGGAGTGTCGTGGTGATGATGCGGCTGCCTCCGGGACTTCCGGTGAGCAGAAACGCCTTTCCATCCTTCATCATAATGGTGGGAGACATGGAACTGAGCATCCTTTTTTCCGGCTCAACCGCATTGAACTCGCCGCCGATGAGACCATACGCATTGGAAACTCCGGGCTTGGCTGAGAAATCATCCATTTCATTGTTCAGCAGGAAACCGGCTTTGGCAACCGCCAGTTTTGATCCGTAGCTGAAATTCAGGGTGTAGGTGTTGGCAATCGCATTCCCTTCTTTGTCCATGACGGAGAAATGGGTGGTTTCATTGCTTTCATACTTTCCAGGCTCCCCGGGCAGTACGGTCTTGCTTGGCGTGGCCTTTTTGTCGTCTATCTTTTTACGGAGTTCGTCCGCGTATTTTTTGGAAATCAGGCCGGCAAGCGGCACTGCCGCAAAATCCGAGTCGCCCAGATGTTTGGAACGATCTGCAAACGCCAGTTTCATGCTTTCCGCCATCAGATGAATGGTCTCCGCAGTGTTGTGCCCGAGTTTGCTGATGGGATACGGTTCCAGGAGATTCAATATCTGAATGATATGCACTCCGCCGGAACTGGGCGGGGGCATGGAATAGATGTCATATCCGCGATATGTGCCGTGAACGGGTTTGCGGATGACTGGCTTGTATGCGGCCAGGTCTTCTTTGGTGATCAGTCCGCCATTGGCCTCCATTGTCGCGACGATCAGATCAGCAATTTCACCTTTGTAGAAAGCGTCCGCGCCCTTTTCGGCAATCTGTTTCAGGGTTCGGGCCAAATCCTTCTGAACGAAAAGCTCGCCCACATCATAAGGTTTTCCGCCTTCCTTGAAAAAGAGTTTCATGCTGGCATCAGATGCCTCCAGCCGTTTTTTCGCGGCGATAAGGGATTCCCGAAAAGAAGTGTCCATGGGATAGCCTTTTTCCGCAAATTCAATGGCAGGTTTCAGCGCACGTTTCAGGGAGATGGTCCCGTATTTTTTCAGGATCATTGTCAGACCGGCCACCGTGCCGGGGACACCTGCTGCCTGATAACTGTACCTGGATTTTTCAGGGTCTGCGTTCCCGTCTTTGTCCAGATACATATCCCGCGTGGCCTTCTTGGGTGCTTTTTCCCTGTAATCCACAGCAACGGTCTCACCTGATTTTGCGTGATGGATCAGCATGAAACCGCCACCGCCGATATTTCCGGCCCGGGGCAGCGTGACCGCCAGCGTAAAACCGATGGTGACGCCTGCATCAATGGCGTTTCCGCCTTCTTTCAGCACATCAAGTCCGGCCTGGGTTGCATAATGCTGCTGGGTCGCAGCCATGCCGTTTGCAGATATGACGGGGTGAAAGATGTCCTGGCCGCTGATAATAGCGGTTTCCAAGCCTGCCGCAGGACATGCCGCGCTGACAAGAAGCGCAACGATAAGGAACATTGTTTTTAGCCTTATGCACGTTCTTTCCATAAACTCCTCCTTCTTAAAATAAGTTTGAAAGATTAAAAAAATATAGGCATCCTTAACATAGAAGGCAAAAAATGGTTCACACTTTTTCCGATTTACAAAATTGTTCTGCAGTTTTGAAACAATTTGCA
>JAOZLU010000144.1:4694-8728 GCA_029934695.1 Desulfobacterales bacterium
GGTTCACACTTTTTCCGATTTACAAAATTGTTCTGCAGTTTTGAAACAATTTGCAAAATTGTTCTGCGGCTTTGAAACAATTTGCATGAAACAATTTGCAAAATTGTTCTGCTGTAAGGATGCCAAGATATATATAAAATCCCCTTCTAACTGATCCCATGGGATAGCCAAACCCGGGCCGGTTTTACCAATCCGGACCGGGCATAAAGGGATATGGGTCTCATCGGTTTTTTTCCAATAAAGCCACGGAATTGCCCCAGAATACATTCATATTTGGTCCTGCACAAGTAGTGAATGATATTCAGGGGACTGGACGGGATCATCACTGCCTCTGCCAAAGGTTTTAATTATATATAAAACTTTTCTTTGTCAATTGTAAATCCTGTCGAGATATTTATCAAAACACAGATACAGAGTGTTTTCGGCGATGCTCATTCCTTTGACCTGTTGTAATATAAGTACCATATATTTTAAGGTATTTACATATTGTGAACCACAGATGAACGCGGATGAACGCAGACGGCGGACTCATCAGCGTTCATCAGCGGTTTGTGAAAGCTGTTTTCCCGGGAAAATCCCGGAAAACTTTTGGCCAGGTACTTAGATGACAGTCAAAAAAAACAATACAGGATACCCTGAATCAAACAAAAATTCAATCAGAATATCCCTGATTCTGACCTGCGGAATATCTGAATTTGAAGATATCTGTATGTTGAAAGCAACTCCGTAACTAATTGAAATTATTAAATGGCATACAGGTTCAGAAAATACCGGCATCAGTGATTTCAATAGGTTACGAAAACTTACGACTGACGAGATGGTTTATGATGGTTAAAAAAATTTCATCCAAATATTTTTTTTGCCGGGAATCTTATTCTGTATGCCACAGCCCTGCAATATCCGGATATGTTTTATATGTC
The DNA here is from genome assembly GCA_029934695.1 of Desulfobacterales bacterium. Lineage (GTDB taxonomy): Bacteria > Desulfobacterota > Desulfobacteria > Desulfobacterales > 4be13 > JAOZLU01. The sequence continues at coordinate 5,615 of JAOZLU010000144.1, forward strand.
GGATATCGGAATAATATCCTAAGGTTGGACTGAGAACCTGTTCCCGATGAAAATTGTAGCCTCAGCAAAGTCTCGCCGGATAAAGTCCGGGGACAGTGTCATCAGAAAAAACGGTCTGAATGAAAATCTGATTTTATTTTTACAACGGCTACAAAGAAATTTTAAAAATATGTTAAGCAAAAAATTCATGAAACACAATTATTGCTTGCAAAAGTTTCAAATTGTGATAAGCACGCAGGTAAACGGCTTGAGCTTCTTTTTTTAAAAAAACTTTTGCAGGAGAGACAATGACACGACTATTGAAAATATATGTTTATAAACCAGGGAAAAAGGAGCCGGAAACAAAAATAACTGTTCCTCTTTCATCACTGCATATTTCAGAGAAGCTTCTTCCGAGCAAGATAAAAGCGTCTTTGACAAATGAGGGGATTGACCTCAATGAACTTAGCGGGCTGTTTGCCAAGGAAGGTCCCAAGGGAACATTGATTGAGGTTGAAAATGCTACTGAAAAACTGGAAATAATTGTTGAGTAAAAAAAGTTGATCCGCTCAGTCATTCATATCATACTTCACTTTCTTGTTCCGGCTGTTGTTGCACGTTTTTCTTTCAGGGAGCAGTGGTGGAAGGCGTGGCTAATTATGATCTCCGCGATGATCATAGATTTTGATCATCTCCTGGCAGATCCGATTTATGACCCGAACCGTTGCAGCATCGGTTTTCACCCATTGCACTCTTATATTGCTGTCTGTGCGTATTTTGTCATGATGGCTGTTCCGAAAACACGAATCATTGCTATCGGATTGCTGATTCATATAGGGCTTGATCTGACCGACTGTATCTGGATGAGGTGGGAATAAAAAAAAACCGGGTTCCTGAAAAACCCGGCTTTTTTAATTGGTGTTATCAACTATTTTGCGGGGATGCTGCTATCCTCTTTTTCCACAGGACTTCCTTTCACATCTCTGGGCTTTTGTACGGGCCTTTTTCTTCTTTGCTTGGCCCTCATTTCCTTTTGGCCCATCCGACGTTCCCTAAAGTTTGCTTTAAGCAACTGAAAGCGCTTAATACCCAGCAGGTTACGCACCTCAACCAGAAATCTGAAACGCTCGATGGTAAGTTCAGTGCTGGCATCCATCAGTTTTTTAAAGCGGCCCATGCATGCAGACTCATTAAAATTTTCTTTGTCAAGAATGTCTTCCAATTCGAGTTTTTCCTTTGCCGCATCTCTTTTGAGATCAATCATCCGCCGCCTGTTTTGTATAAACATACGGTCAAGTTTTTTCTGCTCTGCTTTGGTCAGTTCAAGTTTTTTGGCGGCTTTCGGCATTCGCCACCATTTGCCCCCGGGGATTGTCAGACCTTCCGAGCCAAAGCCTGATGACCTCATCGAATAACCCAAATTGCCTGCAATGCTGATGCCGGATACTGCAAAAAAACAAATCAGCGTAAAAAGTGTCAGTTTCCTCATTTTTTTATTCTCTCCTTCTCTTTAATGGTGATTAAACGACATTCTCACTTTCCACTTTTAACTTTTTTTTAACTTTCCACTTTCTATCCAATGAAAGAAATAAAACGAATTGAACCGACCGGACTTCCCTGATTTTCCTCCAAAGGTGCAACAAAGTTCAGAAATTCTTCATCAAAATAGCCATGGGATCCCCCATAGATATCCAGATAAAAATCAGGCAGTTCGTATTCTTCCAGTTCACGGATTTCAACCATCAGTTGCTGATCGTCTTCCATTTCCCACACGAGATGGGTCATCATTTTTTCCTGAGAGTCTGTGAAAGTCCCAAGCTGCCATGTTATCCCTGCCATTATCAGAACAACAGCAAATCCGGCAGCAAAAGCCGCTTTTTTTATGGGGTAAAAGCCAAATTTTTCAAAGAAACCCGGTTTTTCCAAAAGCCTTACTTTTTCCCGGGGCAAAGGGGCAAAGGCTTTTGCCATAAGCCCCAGCCTGCCTAATTCCTGCCCAAACTGCTGTTTTTTCTGATGGCACACCGGACACGCGGAAAGGTGATACTGCATATTGACAGTCAGGTCTTTTTCATCCACCACAGAACATAAGATTTGGTCTTCGTTCAGATGAAACTCCTTGGGTTTCATATCATTTTCTCCTTCTCCTTAATTTACTGATATGCTGAAAGCTATGAATTATGCAACATATCTCGGAGTCCTGAGGTTTTCCTCAATTTTTTCAAGGCCCTGTATAAAAGAGTCTTCACTGTACTCTCATTTTTTTTCAGGGTTTCGGCAATTTCTCTGATTCCCAGATGATCCGCAAACCTCAGGATAAACACCTCCCGTTCTCCCTGTGAAAGGCATTTTGCAAACTCATGGAACTGCTTCCAGAATTCTTTCTGTATGAGTCTGTCTGCAGGATCGTCACTGTTGACCGGGCTGATATGGACGGAATCCTCAACTTCTGAGGATGTGCCAAAAAAATTCAGGATACTTTTTTTCCGGTGGAAATCCCTGACCCGGTTTATGGCGATACGGAACAGCCACGGCCTGAAACGGCTTGTATCTTTTAAATTAGGCAGGCTTTTCATCATCTGCATAAAAATTTCCTGGGTCAGGTCCTCTGCGTCCATCCTTGAACAGGTTCGGTAAAATACCATTCGGAAAATATCCCCATGAAAAAGATTCACCAATCGTTCCAGCGATGTTCTGTCCCCAGCTCTGGCACTTTCTGCCAGCTCCGGAATCTGGTAATCACTGTGCGTCATCAGACCGGAAATTCCCCCTCCCTTACCTTTCGCCTCTGGAAAACAGAGACTTTTCATAAGAAGCTTCTGCATTTTTTATCTGTCTGACCAAACCTTTAATGCTCTGAAAAAATATCCGAATCTCTATAAAAAAGCGAATCCGTCCTTCCCAAATTGAATCCCTGTTGTTTTGTTCTATAAGACGAATGCTTTTACTGTTTTGTTTACACAGGGGGAAAATTATTTGCAGTGGGCTTTTTCAAGCCTCTTTGACCGGAGCAGAAAGCGAGGGAACGCTCGGCTCGGATTGCCAAGAGCTGAAACAGACCGGCGGGATTTGTCAATCCCGCCGGAGCAGAAGAGGGATGCCGGAGCAGAAGAGGGATGCCGGAGCAGAAGAGGG
>JAOZLU010000144.1:8828-13033 GCA_029934695.1 Desulfobacterales bacterium
GCCGGAGCAGAAGAGGGATGCCGGAGCAGAAGAGGGATGCCGGAGCAGAAGAGGGTGCCGACTAACCCGCAAACTTCCTTGCCAGGTCGTTGTCAATGACATACATGCAGACTTCCTTTGCCCCCTGCTCTGTATAACGGCATTTGTTGCACAGATTGTTCATCAGAAAGGTGACATCGTTCCGGATTCTTTTGTCGTAGGTCTTGAACGCCTCCTCGTCATAGTCCTTAATGGCCTGCCTGAAATTTTCGTTTTCAAGAAAAGGATCCAGCACTTTTTCTTTGAGATTATGCACATACCGTTCATACAGTGCCTGGTACAATGCTGTTTCGGCAACAGGTGTTTCTTCAACAAGAATTTCCTGGGTCAGGGTTTTGGAGGTGTATTCTTTCTGGCTGTCTTTCCGGAAGGAGAGGCGGCTCATTTTGTCTGCCTTGGCACCCAGCAGACGGTTTTCAATGCCCTCAAAATAGATATCTGTAATCTCCAGCTTTTCATTGGTGAATGTACAGGTTTCCACAGTTCCGATTTCAAAATTCACAGCAAACATGTAATTTTGTATATCCTTGGCAATCTGCTCTTCATTATAATAATAAAGGGATTCCTTGACTTCCTGCAAAATCGTGTAATTGTACATGTGAAGCACCGATTCCAAAAAACCCTTGGGGATCAGCTTGCTCAGGTCCGTGCGGACTTTCGTAAAAAAATTGCACAACGTATTCATATTAATGAGTCTGTCTTCCCTGGCATAAGCAGAATAGAATTCATTGAATATTTTGATGGAATCACGTCCGGAAAACCCCTTTGCCCCTTCTGCTTCCGATTCGGCAATGATTGTCCGCCGCCGTTTTGCCGTGAACCGCTTTCTGTCTCCTTCCGAAAGCCATGCCGGAATGTATCCGGTGTATATCTCCATTTTGAGCAGTTGCAGGTTCTCGTCACAATAAAGACTGTATTTTCTCGGGTTGGGTATCCATTCCAGCATGGCATCTGATTTAATGCTGAGCCGGGAGGAGATAATCACCCTGGCAAAATTATGCAGGACTTTGGGCAGAAAATTATCCTCAATATGCCTGCCGAAAACATTCCGGTAAATACTCACCTCGGTATTCAGATCCAGCACATAAGGAATGCTGATATACTCGATGCGGTCTGAAAAGGACTGGCCCTGAACATTCTTTTTGTCTTCAGGGTTCATCAGGGCCATCAGCAGTGAATTCACGTTTTCCTCAATATCTTCCACCTTGTGAACCCCCTCGCTGATAATGTTGTGAAGCTCTATCAGACGTTCGATATTATGGGTTTTGATATCCATGAGGGCATAGATGCCGTTGTTGGTTTTTGCATATCGGGAAAAAATATATTTTACCTGATTGCTGTCCTTGAGAAGGCCGTTTATCCGTTTTTGAAGCATGGCATTGCTCAGAATGTTTTCTTTAGCGGATCTGTCACCGGGGTTGAAAACACTGATACCTTCTCCGAGCCGTCTGTTGAAGCGGTAAGGCCGCGCATACAGCATCTCGAATACTTTTACAGGGCTTCCCAGGCGGTTCAGCAGTGATTCATATAAGGAACTGCATATCGTACAGCAACTGTCCCTGAACACCCATTCGTACTCTTTGTCGGTAAAAAGCTTCCACTTGAATTCGTCATTCATAAACAGGTTGTCAAAAAATCCGCGGCGGTATTGCTTGGGGATTATCAGTATCGGATGATCATGGCTGGGGCAGGGAACTTCAATATGATCTTCGGTGAAATTCGGAGAACTGTGCTCATCCAGAAGTTCTTCCGGATCCAGAGTGGAACAATGGAGAAGACTGTGTTTTTTTGCCAGTTCGTCCGGTTCCTCTGTGGAATGATCTATCAGATGGAACATTTTCTCAAAAATGGGAAGGGCATCGGGCTTCGGAAATCCCCCCAGCATCTTCCGATCCAATCTCCAGACCGCTTCAAGGCTTGTTCCGTCTTCTGTACTGGAATACTCTTCAAATTTCATAAGCAGATTATTCAGGAACGTACTTTTCCCGCACCCGGGAGGGCCGTCAAAAATATATATCTTGTTTTGCTGTGCCCCGCGCCTCAGTGCTTCAATATGGCTGATCAGTCGGTTGGCAAAAAGTCTGTCAGCAAAAAACGGATGATCCGAACCTTCAACAAAAAGCTTGTTGCAATCGTAATAGACAAAATTAATGGACTCAGGGTCATTAGGGTACTCTTCAACCCCTTCCGCGACATACGTCTTGATCATATCATGAAAGACCTGAAAAATATTGCGTATCACGGTGGCGGGCTTCTCAGTGAGCAATTTCAGAAAGTCCTCAAAGGGAATGAGTGTGTACTGGTTCTGCTCACTTATGCTATGCTCAAGGTGCTGCATTGCGTTTTTGATATTTTTCATGGCGTTATCCAATCGTTATGGAGACCTCAGTATTAAAGGCTTTAAAGACCGCCGAGGTTTGCAAACCTCGGCGGTCTGCTGAAATGAGGTCTGCTGAAGTTCTAAATATTTTTCTTGGAAAGTTTCCGTTTGTCCATCGTATATAAGACCCGCTGCCATTTCACTTCCGGTTCTTTCTGCGCCTCCTGTCCGGGGCGCCTTACTTGGAACGGGGTGACAGAAACCACTTCACTGGTTTCCAACTGTACGGGCCATCCCCACAGATATTCAATTCCCATCATGGTATTGGCGATGAATTCCTGCACCAGAGGTTTCTCTTCAAAATGATGCACAAGATAAAGCGTGTTCCCCTTGTCTTTCTGAGTGTCAATCTCAATATAGGGGGGATGATACAGGCTGTCCATCAGCATATTGCGATAATCCTCAGCTTTTCGACTTTTTACATAATATTCCCAGACCATTTTCGCCTGATTCAGTCTCTGGCCTGCGACAAACAGCTTGTTCCGGGTAACAAAATCCTGATCAACAAACGTGTTGATAAACGTGAAATCACAAAAATTCTCCCGGGTTTTAAAGATAAAATCTCTGCCCTGTCCGGTTTTTGTGTCAAAGTACTTTCGTTCATCCGCATCTGCAAGTTTTCGGAATTCAAAGGAGTACATTCCTTTGTCAGCCAGTTCTTCAATAAAGTAAAACAGCCGCATTCCCAATGCATAAGGATTCAGCCCGACCCGGGGCATTGAGGTGACGCCTGAATTGACTCTGGCAAAATCCACCTCATGTCCCTTAATCCGGCCATCTTGAAGGAAAAGGGTCTCATGCCAGTAACTCGCCCATCCTTCATTCATGATCTTGGTTCGGATCTGGGGCTGGAAGAACAGGGACGTTTTCTGCACCACCTGCAACACGGATTTCATCCATTTGTTTTCTTCCTTATTCAAAAATTCAGAATTCTCCATCAGAAACTGGAGCGTGTCCAGCTTGCGCTCAGGTTTTTTTTCAAGGCTTTTTTTGAAAAGGGCTTCAAATTCGGGATACTTCTTTTCCACATCCGAGAAGAATGAATCTTCGCCCAAATCTCCATATTGCTCCATGCACTCATTATACTTTTCGATTTCTTTGACATATTCGCTGATCTTCACCTCTTTCTCAGACTGGAGAAAGACATCGAAGTAGAAGTTCAGACGCTTTGTCTGGGTCGTCACCGGGGGGCGATGGAAACCGGAGAGTTCTTCATGGTATCCCACGATATTATCTATGTTCCTGGCAAATTCGATGACATAATCCACCCATCTTCCTTTTTCCGCCCTGAGTCTGGCAATCAGCCGCTTATCCGAAAGGGCCTGGCCGGTGAAATCATAATCATAAGTATGGCGGAAGAACAGGTTGTTCTGAAAGAAATCAATATGTCCGATAACATGATAGAAGATCATCACGTTCAGCCAGTCCGGGTTGTTGTCGTTGTAGAAGGAGATGGCAGGACGGGTGTTGATGACGGTTTCATACGGATTCCCCGGATAAAGCTCGTATTTCCCCTTTTCTTTGAGGACCTCGACATCGTGAACCCAGTAATCATAGAGCGTCGGAATCATCACCTTTGGCGACAGTTCCAGCAGGTCCCGGTTGGTGACGATATACTCCAATGTTTCATCCTCAAAGCGCAGACCGGCTGCCCGCGCTCTCTCCTTGCATCCTTCCATAATTTTCTTTGTATGCTGATCAATCAGTTCCATTTTATATCCTAATTTGATGCTTGACATTCGATGCTTGATGTTCGATGTTTGATGTTTGATATTTGATGTTTGAT
>JAOZLU010000722.1 GCA_029934695.1 Desulfobacterales bacterium
AACATCAAACATCCAACATCAAACATCAAACATCAAACATCCAACATCAAACATCCAATTTCTAATCTATCTTCTTTTTGGCAACCGATTTCACATACGCATCATGGTGAATTGAGTTCTGATGATACGGGTGGCAGTCGTTACACCTGGGGGTGATTCCGTATTTCTGCTCCATTCTTGTGATGCTCGGATCGTGGCACTTCCTGCAGGTGGTATCCACATCCGGATCAATGGCAAACGGCACAGAACCTTTTCCGTCAGGCTGGCCGTGGCACACAAAGCATTTCACCAAGGTCACGCCGTGCTTGCTCTCATACCAGTCCTGGGCGATTTTCGGGGTCGTCTTTGTGTGACAACTGAAGCAGTCCTCTGTCGTCTCGGTTGGCTTAAGGTGTTTCACCGCGTCACATCTGTTTTCAGGAAATGCCAGATTGACATAGACGATGAAAATCGCCAGGAAGGAGACCGCACAAAAAGGGAACAGCGCGCCCCAGTAGCACCCGAAACGGCTTGTCATACGCTCGTTAATTTGGCTGAACAATGTCATTCTCCGAAACTCCTTTCAGTGGAAGTTTTTTGGCAAATTCCGCATTAAAAGGGAACCGCCGGTCAAATTCGGGAAGATGTGCCATGTTGAAATGGCATCCTGCACAATTACGTTTTGTGTTCCCGTTTTTTCCTAAATACGCATCATGGGCCAACCTTCCGATCTCGGAAATCTTTTTATCTTTAGTGTCCTTATAGAGATCCTGATGACAGCCGAGACAGTTCTCGTCAGGTATAAAACGACGGGCAAATTTTTGCATCTGTCTGCGGTCAAGCTCATCAGGATTTCCCATATAATGGACAACCACATCTTTTATTCCGAGAAATGCTTTTACAGTGAGATATTTGTGTCCCAGACTGTCGGGGATGTGGCACTGTCTGCATTGAATCGGTTTCTTGTCCTTATCCACCACATGACTTGATTTCTCAAGCTCGTCTTTATAAATATTCATTTCATGACAAGACATGCAGAACTCGGTGGAAGAGGTGATCTGAAGGGATTTGGAAACCAGAATAAGGCACAGAAGCCCCGCACAGATAAATAAAGCATAATACTTTTTCATTTCATCCTTTCCTTCAGGGTTGTAAGGTTTTAGGTTTTAAGTTTTAAGTTTTAAGTTTTAAGTTTTAAGTTTTAAGTTTTAAGTTTTAAGACCTAACCTTCTTAAAACCTAAAACCTAAAACTTTAAACTTTAAAACCTATTTCGCATACATTGTGACCGCATTATTCATTTCTTTCAACAGGGGCAGATTCAGCTTTGCAGCTTTCTCCAAATCTGCTTTGGAAATTTCTTTCCCGGCAACTGCATTGTCAAGCACCGGTTTGTAATCATTCCAAAGTTTGCCCACCTTTGCCAACTGGTCACGGATGGCAGCATCCTTTGTGCCGGGGAGTCCTAATTTTTTATCTCCGTCCAGCAGCCCGCTGAGGGTTTTTTCAAACAGAGCCACGGTTGCCTTCAGATTGGCTTTGTTTTTATCAGCATTGATGCCTTTGGCAACAAGAAGCATCTCCTTTGTCATCTTCTGGGTGAGCATCCTCTGCTTTCCCGCGAGGTTGATGGTGACTGCAAGACCTGCTTCGAGTTTGGAACCGCTTTCTTTCTCAAACATCCCGACTGCTTTGTTCATGTTTTTGAGCAGCGGAAGATTCTGTGATGCAATTTTGGCAAGTACGGGTTCGGAAACATCCTCGCCAAGAACACTTTTCACACTTTTATGAAATTCCTTCCACAGACCGGAAACCGTATTGAGTTGTGCGACAATGTCAGGGTTTTCAGTCTTGACCAGTTTCAGAGTGGAATCCCCGTTCAGCAGTCCTTTCAACGTCTTGTCAAACAGAGCGGCAGTTTTGCCCAGATTTTCCCTGTTTTTGGGAGCATCAACTCCCATGACAATCAGCAACGCTTCCTTGCTCATTTTCTGGGTGAGCATTCGCTGCTTTCCAGCCAGATTGATGACAGTAGCCATTTCCTCGTTCGTGGCACCCGTCGAAGCCGGGGCCAGACAGAAAAGGGTAAGCAGAATGACAAGCATTCCGGTAAAAAATTGGTGCAACTTCTTGTTCATACAGTCCTCCTTAGTCTTTAGGTTTAGGTTTACAGCTGATTTGATGCACTGGCCGCAGAGAAGACACCAATTCGGCAAGTCCCATGCATCATGGTTTCCAAATTATTTTATTCCTGTCATTTTCCTCCTTATTTTCTGTGATCAATTAAAAGTTGTCAACCGTCGTCGTGCCTCTCCTCATGCATGCTCTGATGATGCCGGCAACCCCTTTTGGAAAATCCCGCCATGGCGATTCCCTTGTCTCGGGTTCTGTCCGGTGGGAGCAGATAAGGGGTTCCTCTCCGAAAAATCATGCTTCGGCCCTATTTCAGCACCTTGTCAACATCCTGAAGATTCTCCTCACTGATGTTGAACTGGTGTCCTGCCTGCCTGAAATTGATAATTTTGTAAACCGAACGGGGAGATGCAACCATCCCGGTTTCCACCTGCCAGTTGTTGTCCATTGCGTCCAAAATCATTTCAGCTGCCTGTATGCCCAAGGAAATATTGTCAGGGATCACGGCAAATGTCCCGAAATCCAGCTTGGGATTGACCAGGATTTCAACACCGACAATTACCGGCTTTTTATATTTTCTGGTAAAAGGTATCCACGGATTGCAGCGTTTTGCTGTTAATGATCGCACTGTCGTTCGGCACACCGTAAAAAGACTGTCCGGAGTGCAGAAACTGAGCTAAGCGGTTTTCTGCACCACACAGAAAGACTGTCCGGAGTCAATACTGTTCGGCACATTTTTTGCATGCACGGATGAAGAATCCCGATACGTCTGAATTTTTTAAAAACCAGTTTTCAGAAAGATCTGAAAAGCTCCGATCCAATTTTTATGGACAAATAAATTCAGCAGGTTATCGCTATATGCAAAAAATATGCCGAACGGTATTGGTCCAGAGTACAAAAATTGAGCGAAGCGGTTTTTTACATAACAAAAAGATTGTCCAGAGTGCAGAAACTGAGCGAAGCGGTTTTTTGCACCACACGCCTCCAAGATGACAAATATTTTGTTTAAGGCTCTGAACCTTGCAACTTTCTTTTATCTCTCCTACAAAGTTATTGTGAGCTTGTCAAGCCAAATTTGATTTTCCATTATAAGCAAATACCAGAAAATTTGGCACTGGTTCAGTTGAATGGGAATCGTATTAAAATCAAGTGGTTGTCAAAA
>JAOZLU010000145.1:0-5233 GCA_029934695.1 Desulfobacterales bacterium
GGTAAAGGGTAAAGGGTAAAGGGTAGGGCCGGACGGGATTTGGAATCCCGTCCGATCATTTTGATGCCTTCGGGATTTGCAATCCCGTCCGGCCTGAGCTTTTGTTCACTTTCCTGGCTGTCAACTTCCTTTTGAAAGGCCATCACGGAGAATTTACCCGCTGGTAAAACGGTCGTCTCAACGGCCATGACCTGACGGATACACGAACGATGAAAGTTTTACAGTTTTTCCTAAAACTTAAAACCTGAAACCTGACAACTATGCCTGACATCGTATTATTGGGATTAAATCATAAAACAGCGCCTGTAGAGCTGAGAGAATGCATTGCTTTCTCAAAAGACGAATCAGTGGCCGCGCTGGAAGCGTTTCATAAACATCCGGCGATCAGGGAATCTGTCCTGCTTTCAACATGCAACCGTGTGGAAGTTCTTATGTCCGCGGATGACAGGGCCGGGGCTGCCGTCATCGCAAAAAAATATATTTCCAAATTCAAGAACATACCTGTGGATCAGTTTGAAGGCGCACTCTACACTCATGCTGGGGACGAGGCCGTGCGGCATATTTTCAGAGTGGCAGCCAGCCTGGATTCCATGATGCTGGGAGAGCCTCAGATTCTGGGGCAGATAAAGGACGCATATCGTGAAGCCACGTTGAAAAAGACATCCGGGGTGATCCTGAACCGGTTACTGCATAAAACTTTTTCCGTGGCAAAGCGGATCCGGACTGAGACGGGAATCGGAGATCATGCGGTTTCCATCAGCTATGCAGCCATTGAGCTGGGGCGCAAAATATTTGGCACACTTGAAGGGAAAAAAGTGCTTCTGATCGGTGCGGGTGAAATGGCAGAACTTGCAGTGGAACACCTGATCCGGAACAGGGTCGGCAATATTTTTGTTGCAAACAGAACCTTTGAGCGCGGTGTGGAACTTGCCCAAAATTTCAACGGAAAAGCGGTCCGCTTTGAAGAGATTCCGGATTGCCTCCAAAAAGTGGACATTATTATCAGTTCAACAGGTTCCCCGGATTTTGTTATCCAGCGGGACCAGGTAAAGGGAAGTATGCGCGGCAGAAAAAACCGTCCCCTCTTCTTTATTGACATTGCCGTTCCCCGGGACATTGACCCGGAAATCAACCTTCTCAGCAATGCATACCTTTATGATATTGATGATCTGAAAGGGGTGATTGACGAAAATATTGAAGATCGAAACCGGGAAGCGGTCAAAGGGGAAAGGATTATTGACGAGGCTGTCATCAGTTATCGGAAGTGGTTTGAAAGCCTGGGAGTGGTACCGACGATTATTGCGTTAAGGAACAAAATGGATACCATTGCAAAAGCTGAGATCAGAAAAACGCTGAACACATTAAGCCACCTGTCAGAGGATGACAGCAAAGCCATTTCCAGAATGACAGACGCTCTGATAAACAAAATCCTGCATGACCCGACACTTTTTTTAAAGAGCAACGGATGCAGAGAGGACAAGTCTGAATATATTGATATTGCCCGGAAAATGTTCAAACTTGATGTTTTATAGAGTCAGTTCGTCCGCCTAAAGACGGAACTACGAACTGACTGCACCGGCCGATCCGGAGGTTTCCTGAGGAATCTCAGGTACTTCCAAAAGGCGAAGGCGTTCCTTCTGCTGTTTTGTCATCCGGTTGAATTGCAGGATCAGATCCCCGAACTCATCCTGACTGATCACCGTGACTTCGTAATCATAATTCCCCTGGGTCACTGCTTTCACGCCTTTTGTCAGTTCGGTAATGGGGCGGTTGACCAGTCTGCTGATCCGTTTTGCGAAAAAACTGACAATTATTATCTGGACAATGATAACGCCAACGATGGCCATAATGATCTTCCACATCAGTTTTTTGACACTGCCCGCATCAAAATCAATGCTGAACTGATTGTAATTCTGCCCTGTCTTTTTGGTCAGCCAGACAGTAAACCACGTTCCCCAAGGGTCTTCGACAAAACGGGGCAGGTAATAGTTTTCAGGGTCGGATATCGGATTATGCCCATAATAGCCGCTCCTGCCGGTTAATGTCAAATCTCGCAGGTATTCATATTCAGGTTCTATCCCATACAGCAGACCACTGAAAGAAGGAACACTGCCGCTCCACCAGGGCGCACTGTCGAGCAGAAAAGCAATATTATCTGTAAAAGCCCCTTCTTTTCTGCCGGTGTCAAGCCATATATAAATTTCACTGATCGGGAAGCCCATGGTTACTGTGCTTTCTTTGGCCTGCATCAGTACACGCTTATACTTTTGGAATATCTCCAATATGCCCGGGTCATCAAAAAATCTTTTTTTCCAGTATTCATGGACATTCAAAAGAGCGGCATAATCAAACGCCTCAAAATAGTCCAGATATTCAAGCCTGCCCAACACCTTTTCTTCAGAAAGAATTTTCCCATGCTCAAGAAGCATATTGAATACCAGACTGCTGTAAATGTGGAAATCCCTGTCACCGTAAAGAGGATTTCCTTCCTGATGAGAGATCGTTTTAAGGGCAAAACTGTTCATTTTTTCCAAATCTGAAAAATCAAAGGCTGCCTGGGTCCCTGCAATCAGGATTTTGGCTTTGTCAATGAGATGATACAGTTCTTTTATGGGCCGATAGGCTTCAATCGTGATGACGCCCAGCGTCATAAGACCGATCAGTATTGCCGGAAAATAAATCAGCCTTGTTTTAAAGGGGGTATATTTTCTTTTTTCATTAAAGACTTTTTCATGCCTTTCGACATTGTATTTCTGAGGCTCAGGGAGGTATTCTTCTTCCTTTATTTCCAAAGCCGTAACCGGAGTCGGCTCAGAGGATTTTGACGGGGTCTGTTGCTTTTCATCAGCAGGTGGAGACGGATAAAGCTTGAATATATTTTTGCAATTGGAGCAACGGACCGCTGATCCGTTTTCTTTGATAAGGCTGGAGTCAAGATTGAAAGAAGCCTGACATTTTTCACATTTTACAATCATAATAAAACCTGGCAATATGAATTAATGAATGGTGAATGGTGAATTCACAATTCAACGCCCTATTTTCACAGTGATATAGTATCCCTGATCCCCTCGCTGCAAAAGAATGACCATTGATGTTTTTTTCCGATACTTTATAATTGCTTTATGAAAAGTCTTTACGTTTCCGATGGCCATATCATCAATTTGCCGGATCACATCTCCCGGCTCCACTCCAATTTTGGCCATATAAGACTGACGGCGGACGTATGTAATCACCACACCTTGTGTCGGCGTGGCTTTGTAACGTCTCCGGAATAAATTCTCAACAGTTATTCCCAGAAGACTGTAGGCAAGTTCCTCGGCCCGTTCCACAGGAAACATGGCCGCTTTCACAGAGATGTTTTTTTTCCCGCTGCCCCGCCGGATATTCATTTTTACGATATCTCCGGCCGCAAAATTCTTCATTACTGTATGATAATCCTGAATTGATCCGATATTCAGCACTCCCACAGACAGAATAATATCCCCGTCGCGGATACCTGCTTTATGAGCAGGACTTTCAGCTTCAACCTCTTTGACAAGCACGCCCCTGATTCCCTGTATTTTAAGATAGCGGGCAAGTCTTTCGTCAATGTTCTGAACAGTAAGGCCGATCCATACCTGCATGACCTCGCCATATTGCACAAGGTCGGATATGATCCGTTTTGCCTTGTCAATGGGTATGGCAAAACCGATTCCCTGAGCTTTGGCATAGATGGCTGTATTGATTCCGATCAGCTCGCCGTTGATGTTCAGAAGCGGTCCCCCGCTGTTCCCGGGATTGATGGATGCATCGGTCTGTATAAAACTGTGATACACCCTGTCATCAGCCCGGATGCTCCGGTTTACCGCGCTGATGACACCGGTTGTGACGGTATGTGAAAAACCGAAAGGATTGCCGATGGCAATCACGGTCTCACCGATCATAAGATCATCCGAATTCCCCATTTCAATGGCAGGAAGGGACCGCTGGGATGAAATTCGCAATACAGCCAGATCAGAATCCGGATCTGCGCCCACAATCGAAGCTTCAAATTCCTGTTCATCTTTCAGAACCACCGTGATGGTTGCACTTTTTTCAATGACATGGGCATTGGTAAGAATAAGCCCCTGTTTTCCGTCAATAATGACACCGGATCCGAGGCTGCTTTTCTTATACCGCTCCTGTCCGGGTTCAAAAAAATCACGGAAAAATGAATCAAAAAACGGGTCCAGGCCAAATCCTGAAAACGGATTGGCCCTCCTGCGAACCTCATACTCTGAGCTGATATTCACAACAGCGGGGCTGACCTTTTTTACAGCTCTTACAACAGCATCTTCCCTTCTGTAGCCGTAAGATGATGATGTGCAAAAGATAATACATATCACAAAAACGGCTGTAAGCGAACTCACAATTTTTTTATCCGTATGTTTTTTTGGCATTGGCATCTGCTCCCTGATTCTGAATCATTCATTATTCCCTCAGTCCTGCCCTGGAACACAATGATCCGCAGTTTGAATTTCTATGATACTTTTCAGTTCCGAAACATCTTTGGCCGTTCTGATTGCGTCTTTTATCGCTTTCAGGAGTTTGGAATCGTGGATTTTCTGAATTTCAGGCATCATGCTCAGGCTGTCATCCCCGAATCGGAGGCTCAGGCCCCATCTCAATAGCTTCCACCAGTCCTTCCTGATTGCATCCTTATATTTATTCGATAATTCCGTTGATAATTCGGGAGATACCATCTTTCATCAATCCTTCACCAAAATTAAGAAGATAACCCAGCTTCATCTTGCTCAATCGTAAATGGGTCAGAACCTGCTTTTTATGTGCCCTTGTCGCTCTTTCCACTGACTTGATTTCCGAAATCACCTTATCCCCAACAATGATATCAGCCCGAAATCCTTCTTTGAATTTTATCCCCTCATACTCTATCGGGATGGGAACCTGCCGTTCCACTTTCAAGCCCTGCTTTGCAAGTTCATGTGCCAGTACAACCTCATAGACAGATTCAAGCAGTCCGGGACCAAGCTCCTTATGTACATGAATAGCACGATCAACAATAATTTTTCCGATTTCATTTTCATTCATATCGAACCTCATCTTGTGTGAAATTTATTTATGGGCCTCACACAAAGGCACAAAGATCACAAAGAAAAGAAAGAAAAGCATTGCGCCCTTTGTGTTCTTTGCGGCTCTGTGTGATATTTTTTTTATGAACCCACACAAAGGCACAAAGATCACAAAGAAAAGAAAG
>JAOZLU010000145.1:5333-13001 GCA_029934695.1 Desulfobacterales bacterium
AAGGCACAAAGATCACAAAGAAAAGAAAGGCTTTTACGCCCCTTTGTGTTCTTTGTGGCTCTGTGTGATATTTTTTTATTGCCTTAAAACCTCCTCCCGCCATCAGCCCAATGCCCAAAATCCGATTTATCATATTTATTTTTTAGCATTGGCATTTTCAGCATTTTATTTTATGATGTCCAAATTTTTTGCAAAGAAACTTGGTTTTTCTTGGCACAAAAAAAAAGCTGGCCCATTCAGCAAAAGGTCCACAATGATTTATCATATTTTTTAACCCATTTAAATACTATATTCAGGTTTTATACCATAATAATGAAAAATTTTCAAGACATCTTACCACTGGCAGAGCGTCCCAGCCGATATCTCGGCTCGGAAACAAACTGCATCAGAAAAGATCACGCCGGGGTCAGCCTCCGGGTTGCCCTGGCATTTCCGGATATGTATGAAATCGGCACCTCCCATTTCGGGATTCAGATTCTCTATCATATCCTGAACCAGCACAAGGATATCGTTGCGGAAAGAGTGTTTACCCCGGCAACCGACATGGAAGCCTGTCTCAGATCATCGGATATCCCCCTGCTGTCCCTGGAATCTCAGAAACCAATTTCCAGCTTTGATATCATCGGGTTCAGTCTTCTTTACGAACTGAATTTCACCAACATTCTCACCATGCTTGATCTTGCAGGCCTCCCGTTTTTTGCCTCACAGCGGGACGATTCCCACCCGTTTGTCATTGCAGGCGGTCCCTGTACCTGCAATCCTGAGCCTGTTGCCGATTTTTTTGATGCCATCGTGGTCGGGGACGGTGAAGCAGTGATAATGAAAATGGCTGAAGCATGGCTCAACTGGAAAGAGGGGACCGGAACCAGGGAAAGTCTTTTAAAAATATGGTCCGGCATTGAAGGGGTGTATATCCCTGCTTTTTTTGAACCTGCTCAAGTTCAGTCCGGCAACGGCCCGGTATTTCAGACCCTTACGCCCAGATTTCCGGACTATACAAAGGTGAAACGAACCATTGTCAATGACCTTGACACTGCGCTGTTTCCGGAAACGCCCATCATTCCTTATGGGAAACCCGTGCATGACCGTCTTCGCCTTGAAATATCAAGGGGCTGCACAAGAGGGTGCCGGTTCTGCCAGGCCGGGATGATCTATCGTCCGGTACGTGAACGATCTCCTGAAAAACTCCTTGAACTTTCAGAGGCTTCCATCCGTTCAACCGGGTATGAGGATATGTCCCTGCTGTCATTAAGCACAGGCGATTACGAATGCATCGGCCCGCTCATGGAACAGCTCATGGCCCGATATGCGTCCGAGCATCTTGCCATCTCACTTCCCTCGCTCCGTGCAGGCACTCTGACCCCGGAGCTGATGAACCTCATCAGACGCGTCAGGAAAACAGGGTTTACCATTGCGCCTGAGGCGGGAACCCAGCGGCTCCGGGATGTTATCAATAAGAACATTGGCGAAGCAGATATCTTTGGCACAGTGAAAGACGCGTTTGATCTGGGATGGAAGGTGATCAAGCTCTATTTTATGGTGGGACTTCCCACCGAAACAGATGAAGATATTGAGGGCATTGTTGATCTTGTGAAAGAGCTTCGGAAATTGAAAGGCCCAGGAGGCCA
This sequence comes from Desulfobacterales bacterium, assembly GCA_029934695.1. Taxonomy (GTDB): domain Bacteria; phylum Desulfobacterota; class Desulfobacteria; order Desulfobacterales; family 4be13; genus JAOZLU01. The sequence goes on from JAOZLU010000145.1 coordinate 6,962, forward strand.
TAAAAGTAAGATCAACGTGAGTGTGGGGACGTTTATTCCCAAAGCTCACACACCTTTTCAATGGGCCCCGCAGATTTCTCTGGATGAATCAAGAGATAAAATTTTTATGCTGCAAGACGAACTCCGGATGTCGGGAATACAGTTTAAATGGCAGAATCCCCGGGTCAGCCTGCTTGAAGGACTCTGGGCACGCGGTGAGCGGAGCCTTTCCCGGCTGCTGGTGGCTGCCTATAAAAAAGGCTGCAAGTTTGACGGCTGGAGTGACGAGTTTGAGTATCCGCTATGGAAACAAGCGATTGAGGATGAAGGCGTGGACACTGATTTTTACACAACACGCACAAGAGGGACCGAGGAGCCTCTGCCCTGGGATCATATTGACATGGGGGTGACAAAGGATTTTCTGAAAAAAGAATGGGAAAACGCCCTCACCGGGGAACACACACCGGATTGCCGAGACGGGGATTGTAACACCTGCGGTGTCTGCGACTTTGATGTGATCGAACCGAAAATCTTCAAAATTCCCCCGGAAGCCGTGGCGCAGGCAGCGGGTGATGAGCGGCAGTTCCCTGTTTTCAAAAAACTGAAGGTGTCCTACACAAAGCAGGGTCAGGCAAAATATTTCGGACATCTTGAGCTTGTGAACATATTTTTACGGGCTATTCGCCGCGCGGGAATCCCCGTCAAATATTCAGAGGGATTTCATCCCATGCCAAAGATATCTTTTGATGATCCGCTTCCCATCGGCATGGAAAGCCTGGATGAATTTTTTTATTTAACCACACCTGAGACCGTTACATCTCAGGATATCGTAAACGGTCTGACATACGCCGGGCTTCCCGCAGGGCTTGCTGTAAAAGGATGCGAACTGGCCCCGGTAAAATCTGCCCGTAAGGTGTCTGAATCTGTCACCTACCTGATTACAGTAAAGGAAGGCTTTTTTAGTGAAGACGCATTAAGGAGCTTTGAAGAACGCCCTGAATTCATCCTTACTCGTATCAATCGGAAAGGGAAGGTGAAAAAAAGAGACCTGAAAGACGCTGTCTTGAAAATAGACTTGCTTACGCCGCAAAAATTGGAAATGAAACTGAAATCAGAACCGGGGAAATCCGTGAGGCCCTCTGATGTCATCAGGGAAATTTTCAGGCTGTCGGATGAAGAAATAAAGCTGGCCGGTGTCATCAAAATGTCCAAGTAGTTTAAGGAATAAACAGTGGCTTCTCAGTGTTCATCAACGAAGGGCACGAAGATGCAGTGCAATTTTGCATGGGGCAAATTGCAAATTTGCCTTACTGATGCAGTGCGATTTTGTAAATCGCATGGGGCAAATTGCAAATTTGCCTTACAAAAATGCTGATTATAACGGATTCAGGGGATTATGTGTTTCAGATTCCGATTGCCCTGACAGTCACCTTCACCCCGTCAGTCATGTCTTCACTTGAAATCCTGCTCAGAACATCCTCGCCCGCATCTGATATGAACACAGCGACAGTCACCGTTTTCAGTCCGAGGCCTGCGGCATATTCGGCAGAGCGTTTTTTTGCCTTTCTTATCTGGCGGAGATCGGAAAAGCTTTTCACCTCGATGATCCCGTGCTTGTCATCGCATCTGATGTGAATATCCACCCGGCCGTTGCCCGCGGGAAATTCCGGGGACACTGAGCAGTGTCTGCCGACGGCATTGTAAAGCCACGCATAAAGGTGGAAATGTCCTGATGCCTCGCGGATTCTCAGGTCAGTGCGGAGCGGCTGGTCTTTCCACATTTCATGGCCTGCGGCTTTCAGGCGTCCCAGGTAGTCCTGGTAGCGGTCCAGAAGAGCCGGAAGATTCAGTTCGGGCCCGTCGTCAAGCACCTCTGAAAGGTCGTCCAGGGGATCAAGGGGCCGGACAGGCACGGACCTCATCATTTCCATGCCCAGGGAAGTGTAAATGCAGCCCTGCACAAAAGGGGATGAGAACCGGCAGAAATCATTCAGTCCCCCTTTGTCATCCTCGACTGTGCAGGAGGTGATTATCCCGTTCAGATACAGGTAATTGCAGACAGGATCATGAAAAGCGAAAGGGATGTCGGTATGGGAAAAAACCGCCATCAGCACCTCCCGGTATTCAGGTTCCCTGGCTTTGGCAATGAGATTGAGAACTGTGTTGTTGGGTTCTGTGAACCTGGCTTTGTGCCAGGCCAGTTTCCAGGTACGGGCGTCAATGGTCCTGCCCTTTCCCGGGTTGTATTTCTCTGTCAGAAGCTCCCCGAACCAGGACACGAGACCGGGCTGGCCGTCTGTTTTTTCAAACACGTTTTCAACCACTCGGGGATCAATTTCCTGCCCGCTCTCTTCCTGATAACAAAAAAAGAGTTCCTCTGTTTCCTTGTATGTGAGATTGGGGACATTCAGGGCACGCTGGATATTGAAGGGCGACCCTCTGCGGCTGCCCACGCCGAGGACTGCGCGGACGCCTATGAGGGCAAGGCCGTGGAGAACATAGTGATCTCTGTTCAGATACATGTCCCTGAACAGCGTTACAAGACGGTCAATGACATGCAACGGAAGACTGTCAAATTCGTCAATAAAAAGTATGACAGGCCTGTCAAAGAGTCCTTCTTCCAGACTGAACAATGTACTGAATGACTCCCAGTTTTCCGGCGGTTTCTGTTTGCTGATACAAAATCCGTCTCTCAGAATAAAAGGCACTTTGGATAAAAAATTGTCATCCGGCTCATCATTTTTCATAATGATGCCCTGCATGGACATTGTTCCGATGCGGAATTTGTCCCCGTATTCTGAGGTGATCTGCCTGATGACCTGACGCATCATCCATGTTTTGCCTGCCTGACGTGATGCCCATACAGTGAAGTAATGTCCGCCTTCTTCCGGAATCCCGACCAGCTGCCTGGTACAATTTTCAATAAGCTCCCTGCGTTCAACGCAGAAATGATATCTGGAATCCACAGGCCCGTAAGAATGGAAGCGTCTCATATTTTTTCTCCTGTTTATATGAAAGTTGAAAGTAAAAGTATCTTCGTGTATCTGTAAGGCAAATCTGCAATTTGCCCCATGCGATTTGCAAAATCGCACTGCACAGATTAATGATACGTTGGTTTCTTATTCTTTTTTCCCTTGTCGCCGTCTATCACCTGGAAACGGGATCGCTTCCTTTTTATCTTCCATTCAACATAGTTGAAATAAATCAGCTCGGGATCAAATATGTTCCTCGGCCCTTTAAAATAAATATAGCCGAAAAGAATTCCGCCAAGATGATACGCACCAAAAGGATTGGCTTTTGCAAGAAAGGTCAGCAGGGTGACAACAATTGTCCCATAGCTGATGTACTTGGCTTTTATGGGTATAACAAACATCAGCAGTATTGTCGCTTCAGGGTTCATCAGGCCAAAAATGACGATCATGGATAAAAGACTTGGCATCATCCCTGAAAATGGCGCATTAAAGCCTGAAATACCGCTGAAAGCCAATCCGCACAGGGAGCCTCCAAGTGCTGACAGATAAAAAAGGAGCAGAAAGCGCTTTGATCCGAATGCGTTTTCAATGGGTCCGACAAAAAAATAAAATACAAGGCAGTTGATCAGGAACGCCACAGGTGACAGGGGATCATGGATAAACGGATGAGTAAGTATCTGCCAGAAATGAAAATCCGGCAGGCTCAACGGCCAGAGCATCAGCATTGAAACCAGCGGAATGCCGAACCAGTGTTCAGACAGAAGTTCCAGAACATAAATCGTCCCGTAAATAATGAGAAGTTTTTTCCCAAGAGGACTCAGGCCGGAGCCGAATCCGTGAGATATTCTTGTACGTTCATACATCGTTTTAAGCCTCCGTTGTGCCGGACGGGGTTTGCAACCCCGTCCGGGATGTTTTGAGTTTATGGTTATCTGAACATCAGGGACCTGCTACACGGATTGATGGCAAGAAAGAACTCTGCCCCCTAACCCTCCCGCCTATATCGCTGAGCAAGCGGATACCTCCTCCCATACCCGAAAGCCTTTGATGTCACTTTAAGTCCCGGAGGTGCCTGATATCGTTTGTATTCATTCCGAGTGATCCTTGAAATGATATCCGCCACAAGCCTGCTGTCAAACCCCATCTTCACCAGTTCGCCCGCACTCTTGAAATCTTCGACATATCCTTTCAATATGGCGTCCAGTATCTCATAAGGCGGCAGATCATCCTGGTCTGCCTGGTCCGGCTTGAGTTCTGCTGAGGGGGGTTTCTCGATGATCCGCGTCGGGATATATTCTTTCTCCCTGTTGATGAATCTGGAAATCTCATACACCACGGTTTTGGGAACATCTGAGATGACAGACAACGCGCCGCTCATGTCGCCATAGAGGGTGCAATATCCCACCGCAACCTCTGACTTGTTTCCGGTGGAAAGAAGCAGCGATCCGTGCCTGTTGGACAGGCCCATGAGAATGGTTGCCCGGATTCTCGCCTGGATATTCTGCTCCGTAATCCCCGGCCTGCTTTCCTCGAACTCAGGCGAAAGAAAGCGGAGAAATTCTTTGAACATGCTGTCAATGGGAATCTGACGATATTCTGTTCCCAGATTTTTTGCAAGCTGTTCTGTATCTTCATAATTATCCTGCGAGGTGTAGCGTGAGGGCATAAATACGGTCAGAACATTCTCCGGTCCCAGAGCCATTGTGGCGATATACGCGGTCAGTGCGGAATCAATCCCTCCGCTTGATCCCATGACAGCCTTCGAGAAACCGCACTTTGTCACATAGTCACGGGTTCCCATGATAAGCCCCTTGAGAATGGATTCTGTGTCCGAACCTGCAATCGCATGAACATCGCCTTTTAATGCGTCTGAATCAAAAACCACGATATCTTCCTCAAAGTCGCAGGCTCTGGCGACGATATTTCCGTGCGGGTCAAAGGCTGTGCTCGTTCCGTCAAAAAGAACGCTGTCATTGCCGCCGACCTGATTTGCATAGACCAGGGGAACATTGTATTTTTTAGCAGCGGATCCGAGCATATTCCATTTGAATTCTTTCTTCCCTACATGAAAAGGAGATGCGGATATATTGATGAGAAGGTCTGCGCCATTTTGTATCATTGAAGCCACAGGATCAGTACTGTAGATCCTTTTTTTGAATATATCCTTGTCATTCCATGCATCTTCACAGATGGTAAGCCCCAATCGTCGGCCTTTATAAGAATAAGATACAGCATCCGGCCCGGGTTCAAAATATCGGGATTCATCGAATACGTCATAAGTGGGAAGCAGCCTTTTATAAACTTGGTACAATTTTTTGCCGTCTTCAAAAAGGACTGCTGAATTATAGAGAAAATTCCCCATAACGTCAGGATTTTTGTCAACAAATCCGCAGACGATGCCGATGCCGCGTACAGACGCTATGAGCTTGTTCAGACAGGCAAGATTTGCATCCACAAAATCTGATTTTTCAAGAAGATCACGCGGAGGATATCCTGAAATAACCATCTCGGAAAAAACAACCAGATCGCACGAAAGCGATTTGGCCTTGTCCGCAAAATCTGTTATTCTGTCAAAATTATATTTAAAATCGCCAATGACCGGGTTGATTTGTGCAATCGCTATTTTCATGGTAAATTTCCTCCCTCACAAATGGCAATGGAAAATTGCCACTCCTCCCCCTTCGGTGAGATATCTTGAACTCAACAGAGATTCCTTTTCAGATGCCATTCTGGACATTATAAATGATTAAACAAGTCTCTTTTTCAGACCGGATTCCTGATCTTTATGGAATATGGGACTATCGCACTTTTCAGTTCCTCCTTCATCTTTCTCATGTCTTAACCCTTAACTCTTTTCCCACCAACAATCGCTTCCAACCTTTCAACAAGCGTTTTCATTTGTTCAGCCCGCGCTTTCAGTTCTTCAGAAGTGGAAGCTGATTCCTCAGCATTGGCTGCATTCTGCTGACTCACTTTGTCCATCTCGTTTACAGCACTGTTTACCTGATCAGTCCCCCGGGCCTGTTCCTGAGAAGCTAAGGAAATTTCTTCTATCAGTTCTTTTGCTTTTTGTGTGATTTTGGCGACTT
>JAOZLU010000146.1:0-1101 GCA_029934695.1 Desulfobacterales bacterium
GTTCTTCATTAAAAGTGGAACGTGAAAAGTCTGCCCGCGGACAATTTTCTTGATCCCAAGTTAAAAAAAATTGCTTTCTCTCCCGGGGATCACCTGGTTTATGTTCAGTTCTTAACTTGATGGCAGTGATGCCCTGTATGGGAACGAGATTGAGCAGAATATTTTTTTATAATCCCATTTAAGGTGATTTGATTTATGAAATATGGACATTATTTTCTTCCGGTATTTTTTTTGTTTTCCGCTCTGTTCCTGACCGGGCAGGCGGTATGCGCCGAGCAGTTCCCGGTAGTCGTAGAGGCAGAGGTGAGAGCGACACTTTCCGCGGAACGGAGCGGCATGTTGTCCAAACTCAATGTTGATGTCGGTGACACAGTGAAAAAAGGGACTGTTATCGCCATTGTTTTCCATGAAGAGCTGATTTTCAAAAAACAGCAGCGGGAGGCCAACAAGCGGTACCGTGACATCCAGGTGGAAAATCTGACCAAGCTGAACGAAAAAGGATTGGCCACAAACGAGGAACTGGCAAAGGCCAAGATGGAATCGGTTGTGAATGAGAAAGAGATCAGTATCATTCGGACGGAGATTGACCGCTCAAAAGTCCGAGCACCGTTTTCAGGCCGTGTGGTGGCCCGCCATGTCCAGCCTTACGAATGGGTCACGCCGGGGCGGGAACTGATAGAACTGTATGATCCCCGAAAACTGAGAATTGTGGCGGACATACCTGCTGATATTGCAGTGCAGTGGAAAAAGGGGAAAACCGACATCCTTTTTTTTCCAGACCTGAACAAAGAAGTAAATGCGAAGTTCAAGGTGTTTTCCCCACAGGTGGATGTACGCAGCAATACAATCAAAGTTTATTGGGCGGTGAATGCCAAGTATATCAAAAAAGTACGTCTCCTGCCCGGAATGAAGGGTATATTGAAAATCGGAGAGCCGGCCGAGGAGACAACCGACGACTCTCCTTGAAATAATGCAGGGTGGGTGAAGCGAAGCGCAACCCACCATTTCTGATTATTCTCCCTAAAAATGAAAAATTGAAATAATGTAGGGTGGGTGAAGCGAAGCGTAACCCACCATCTCTGATTATTCTCCCTAAAAATG
>JAOZLU010000146.1:1201-2832 GCA_029934695.1 Desulfobacterales bacterium
CGAAGCGTAACCCACCATCTGTGAAATTGGTGGGTTACGCTTCGCTTCACCCACCCTACATTCTTTGAACCGGAGTGCGAAATTTTTTTTTTCGCACCCGCCAAAACAGACTCAGGTGCCACCATTGCAGGAAAAAGCGATTAATACTCAACTCTTAGAGCAAAAGACAGCAGGTGTTCAGCCCCAGGGAGCCAATACCATCCTGGCGCGCCTGATCCATCTCTCTGTCGCCGCGTTCGGGGCGAGTTCCCCCGAAGAAGCAGGAAGTACCATTGTCAACCGGATCCATACCCTGGTCACGACTGACCGGGCGATTATTGTCCCCATGAAAGGGAAGAAGAGGATTTTTTGTGTTTCCGGTGACCTCGAAGTCACAGAGGGACAGGACCACCCCTATTCCCAGGCCATCCATGAAATCAGGAAAAATTTTGAGAAAGAGTCCGCCCCGCGTATCATTACCAGGGAAACGCTGCCTGATGACATGGACGCGCCCAATGCCCGGAAGGTCCTTGATGCAGTGGGAGGAACCAATGTGCTGTGGCTTCCTCTCTCAATGGCAGAAAAAGAGGAAAGCGGTTTTGCCCTGTGGCTGGAGCGTTGGAACAACAAACCATGGGGAGAGGAGGAGATCAGGCTGCTCACCCATGCCGGAATATTTTTCGGACATGCCCTGATCAACCCGCGGAAAAAGCGTGCACAATTTAAAGACAAGGCAAAAAAACTGTGGAAAAAACTGCTGTCGTTTCCCCTGTTCATATTGCTTATCAGCCTGATTCCCATTCATGCCCGTATCTCCGCACCGGTTCAGGTGGTTCCGGACAAGCCTTATTATGTGTTTGCCCCGTTTGACGGCATTATGGAAGAATTGTCGGTCAAGCCCGGAGAGCATGTCAAAAAAGGGGACCTGCTTTTTCAATATGATACGCGGGTATTGGAGAAGCAGCTGGAAGAGGCCCGACGCGGGGTGGCTGTGGCCCTGGCCGAGATGGTCCGTCTGGAGGGTGCTGCTTATGATGATCTGGATGCCAGGGCCAGAATCCCGGTACAGAAGCTCGAAGTGGAGCGTGCCAAGGCGGAAGTGGCTTTCATGGAAAAACAGTTGGAGCTTTCCGAAGTCCGGGCCGGTGCAGACGGTGTGGTGGTTCTGGATGATCCGGATTCGCTGATCGGTGCGCCGCTGAGTACGGGGCAACTGGTCCTGCGGGTGGCTGATCCCACACGCACGAAGCTCAAACTGATGGTGCCGGTGGCGGACGCAGGCATATTTCATAAAGGTGATCCTGTGTTTGTCCGGTTGGACACCAACCCTTTGAAGATGTTTCCGGCCCGGGTGGAATGGATCGGGTTCGATGTTGTTATTTCGGACAAACAAATTCCATCAATTATGGCAGAGGCCAGATGGGAAGCAGAAACGCCTGCCACCCCCGGGCAGGCCGGAACCGCCAGAATCCACGGCGAAGAGACCCCCTTGGGACTGGTCTGGTTCAGGAGGCCGCTGTCAAGATGGCGGAACCGGTTCGGGACGCTGGGGATATAGAGATGCTCCCCGTGAGGAATCATAGGCGAGCGTGAAGCCCGAGCTGCTCCCGGGGGACCCGAGTTGCTCCCGGGGGATTGACAAATCCCCCGGA
>JAOZLU010000146.1:2932-7876 GCA_029934695.1 Desulfobacterales bacterium
AATGCCTGGGATTTGTCAATCCCAGGCGAGCGTGAATCATAGGCGAGCGTGAAGCCCGAGTTGCTCCCGGGGGACCCGAGTTGCTCCCGGGGGATTGACAAATCCCCCGGAAATGCCTGGGATTTGTCAATCCCAGGCGAGCGTGAATCATAGGCGAGCGTGAAGCACCCCGGAAGGACAAACTGAAACTGGATCAAAGAGGAATGTTATGGAAGAACTGTTTGAATTAAGAGAGCATATTGAGCAGGGAAATTATGCCCAGGCCCTGTTTTTGGTCGAGGAGATGGAGGAAATGAGCAAAGACGACAAGATTAACAAAATTGGCAGTTTTATAGAAATATTCCTTCTCCATCTCATTAAGAAACATGCTGAAAAGCGCATAACCCGTTCATGGGAAGTTTCCATGAGAAATTCTCTGGATAATATCGAAGATGTCAATAAGCGCAGGAAGGCAGGGGGATATTATGTCAACCATGAAGAAATGAAGGCGATTATAGACAGAAGATATCAGAGGGCGCTGAGGCGGGCATCTCTTGAAGCATTTGAAGGACAATTTGATGAATCGGAACTGGGGAATAAAGTTGATGAAGATCAAGTTAAAAAAGAAACATTGCAATCAGTAATCCGCTTTCAGTGATCCTTTTACCATTTCCAGGCTTCGGACGGCATTGTTGCAGTACAGCAACTCGTAAATTCATCCCCCTCTTTATCTATTATATAAGAGAGAGGTGACGAACTTGTAAGTTGTGGTAGTAGTATCGGACGGTTCCCTGACGAGCTGCAAACGTGGCGTTCTGATGGAATGCAAATATAGCGTCCGATGGGACTGGGTTCCCGGATGGGCTGACACGCTGTTTCGGAACGGTTCCGATCTGGCTCGCTCGAGGAGATATTCAGACAGACTTCCTGATTTTTATGAACTCACTTACATTATGAATTCCCAAGCGGGATATGGGGAGATGTTGAGCAGAAATGAGATTTGATGAAACAGATATTCATGAATTAATCCGCCAGGGTGAAAATGCATCATTGGAATTTAAACGAGAGGAAGTGAGAGCAGAAGGCATAGCAAAGGAGATGGTCGCTTTTGCGAACAGGGATGGCGGAACACTTTTTCTCGGCGTTGCTGATGACGGAACGATTCAGGGCTTATCTGGAGAGAAAAATTATGAGGAGTGGATTGCAAACATCGCAAGAAACAATGTGATTCCTTCGATTTGCACCGATTTTTCTTTGATCCTGGTTGATGAAAGGAAAATTGCGGTTATTATTATACCCAAGGGGAAGGACAGACCTTATCAGACAACCGATGGCAAATATCTCATCCGCGTGGGAACAACAAACCGTGTGGCAACACAGCCGGAGCTTTTGCGACTGTTCCAGGCATCAGGAGCTTTTCATTACGACCTGACACCTGTTCACAGGACAGGAATAAGGGACCTGAACCTGACCCGGCTGGACAACTATTTTCAGCGTTATCAGTTTGATTTCTCTCATGAAACTCAAGACCAGAAAGGGATTCTTCTTCAGAATACCGACATTCTGGCTGAGAGCGGTGAGGTCACCTTGGGGGGACTGCTGATTTTCGGCACAAATCCTTCCAGATATCTGCCCCAGAATGGTATTTCATTTGCCCGTTTCCGGGGAAAGACGATGGAGGAAGAGCTGATTGACAAACAGAACATTGACGGTAATCTGGATTATCAGATAGATATGGGAACTGCCGTGATAAAGAATCTTATGCCGAGGCCTTCTGATATCCGCGGAACAAAGCGGGAAGATACAAGATATATTTATCCGGACAAGGTCTTTCGGGAACTTCTGACAAATGCGGTGGTTCATAGGAACTATGCGATTGCCGGGTCGAAAGTCCGAGTTTTTCTCTTTGACGACCGGCTGGAAGTCATCAGCCCGGGACGGCTCCCGAATACGGTGACAGTTGAAAAACTGCGTTTCGGTGTCTCTTTCGCGGTAAATCCGCTTCTGGTCAAATTCATGGAAAACTTACGATACATTGACCAATTGGGCCGTGGGCTTCCGATGGTATATCAGGAGGCCGTTCGTAACGGCAGAAATGTTCAGTTTAAGGAAATCGGGGAAGAATTCAAAGTAATACTGGAAGTTTCAAGTTGAAGCGTAGTTCCGCGTTCAGGCGGTCCGTATTGTTTGAGCTTATGAAATTCAGACATTTCAAAACGTATTATTTTGACTTAAACTTAAAAAAAAGATTGTTCTGAGATGATAAAGGCAGTCATGTATCTTAAAAATGAGCATCTTATGGAGGAATAAAACGCGTTTATGGAAATCAGTGAATTAGAATCCCTTGTGACCAACTATCAGCAAGGCCAGCCAGATGTGATGCAGGGATTTGAACCCGCTTTGCAGGCAGAGCGAAAATCTCTTGCAGAGGCATTTCTGAATGCGTCTGACAAAGACATCCGAGGAGAGTATGAAGGCCCCCAGGGAAAGCGGTTTCATCTGTTGCGTCGGGTCGGTTTGCAGGACCTGCCGAGGAACGCAGAAGCAAACCGCCTGACAAACCAGATATTGCAGAAATGGGACAGGAACAAATCCCCCAATACATTGATTGCGGCCATGCTCATGCTCCAGCCCCGGGAGCTTCCCCTTCCCGGGCATTTAGCGGAAATCACAGAATGGCTCAGGCAGGACTATGCGAATTATCTGCTTACTCCGCCGGGGGTGTTCAGCCGTATCGGAGAGGCGGATCAGTTTGCCGTCTTTTTTGCTGCGATGGTGGATATGTTCCATCGCTCCCTGATGTCTGATGACACCTTTGCCGGAGCAGATGAGATTCGTAACTTTTTTGTCCAAAGGGCGAATTTTATCCAGTTCTATTTTAACGAGAGGAACCTCCGCCATACCTACCGACAGCGTGCGGAGATCATGGAATCCTGGGCCTTGACGCAGAATGCGCCGCTGTCCTTTATGTTTCCACTCAGAACCGGAAAGCGAAATTCCGAGTCTAAAATAAAAGTGGGCATTCTGTCTGCCCATTTCTCACCACAGACAGAGATATATCTGATGCTCTCCTATTTTGACAAGCTGCCTCGGGAACAATGCCATCTGACGCTTTACTCCCTTCGCCAGACAGAGCATCCGCTTGAGAAACACTGCCGGAGCCGCGCAGACAATTTTGTCCTTCTGAGTGAGGAGGCATATCCGCAGAAGGCGGCACGTATTCGGGCGGATGAGCTTGATGTCCTGCTGATCGGCACAAATACCTCCGCAGTGACAAATCCGATAGCGATCATGGCACTGTTCCGTATGGCCAGGATTCACCTGATCGTGGAGAACTCTCCTGTGTCCACAGGGTTCACCCAGACGGATTATTACCTCTCATCCTTCTTCAATGAGCCGGATGAAAATGCCGGAGAGAGTTATACAGAATCGCTTTACCGGGTTCCCGGGATGCTCAATTATTATGCTTATTATATGGATAAAGACCCGCGTACCGTGACGATCAGCCGTTCGGACCTGAATATTCCCGAAGATGCGGTGATCTTTTTTTCCGGTGCCAATTTTTTTAAAATTCTTCCGGAACTTTCCAACGTATGGTCCTGGATATTCAGCCAAGTTCAGAACAGCTATCTGATTTTGCTGCCATTTAATCCCAACTGGACCAAGCAGTATCTGGCCATTCCTTTTATCAACCGGATCAGAACTCAGATGGAGGAAGCCGGGGTTGATTTTGCCAACAGAGTTCGTATTCTCCAACGGGTGCCGACCCGGGCTGATGTCCATGGGATCATGGAACTTTGTGATATCTATTTGGACAGTTTTCCTTATGCCGGAGCGTGTTCGCTGATTGATCCGCTTCTTGTAGGTCTTCCCATTGTCTGCCGGGCCGGGGCAACCATGCGCGGGAATCTGGCCGCGGCCATGCTCAGGGGCGCGGGACTCGATGATCTGATTGTCAGTGACGCCGGAGAATATGTGGAAAGGGCAGTGGCCCTGAGTCGGAACTCAGAGCTTAGGGAGCGTATCCGCTGCCGTATCCGGGAGAGCCTTTCCGCTTACAACCCTTTTTTTGACACAGGATCCTGCGGTATCAAGATCGGTGCCGCATTCACAGATATGGTGGATCGTCAGCGTCGCGCAGAGATGCGTCTGCTCCGCCAGGAGCCTGATCATTTGAAGGAAAGGATCACCTCACTTTCCGATGGTCTGTCCCGAACTCGAAATCCTTTTTTCCGAAACCTCACCGGACTCGAATTGTTCAGACTGCTGTTCATTCCCTATTTCCGGTCATTGCCGGAAGATAAAGGGACACCGCGGATGATGGATATCGGAGCAGAATCCGGGCAGTTTGCAATTCCTTTTCTCAACATGGGATGGTGTGCGGATCTGTTTGAACCGAACCCGGGGTATCAGGCTCAACTGAATTCTCTGGCACAGCAGGCTTCGGGACGGCTTCGGGTATTTCCCGGGTCTGAAACGGAAATCTTGAAATTTCAGCAGGAAAACCTCCAGGTGGATATGATCCGTATCGGAAGTGTGGAGGAATCCCTTTCCAACAGGATGCTGAATCAGAACGGTTCTGACTCGCTGAATTCAAAACTCATCCTGCTGACCTCCGAAGCCAAGCATCCGGTTTTCGATTTCCACAAGCAGGGATATCAGCAGATTGTTTTCGGCTATGGTCGTGATGGAAAATCAGGTGCCCGGGATCAAAAATATTATTTGGCCGGACTTGATTTTGGTAATACGGCTTATGAAAAAACGGATGTCCTCTTTTTTCATCAGGAAGATACGGTCTTTCTTGTCACGCTGATTCGTCTGCTGGAAAGCTTTTTACCTGCCTGCGAGAGGGATAAGGCCGTGTGGTGATGCCGCGACCCTGCGGGCCTATGATTGGTTTGATTTTTCATGCTACAAACATGGCGACCCTACGGGCCTATGACCGACGGTGTTTTGCGGGGTTCT
>JAOZLU010000146.1:7976-13000 GCA_029934695.1 Desulfobacterales bacterium
AACCCCGTCCGGCACAAGAAACCCCGTCCGGCACAAGAACCCCGTCCGGCACATGATTCAAAGGTAGAATATTTCTACCCGGCAATAAGGTATTTTACCCGCCTGAATACTCCTTCCACCCCATTGACTTATTTCCATATTCGGAATAAATTGCTATCAGTTTGAACATTGAGTTTACAATTTAAGAAAGGAGGGAATCCTCATGATAAGGTCTGTTAATTCCCAAACACGGAAACTGACAATTTTTTCTGGCGGGTTCTTGGCAGTAACGATTCTGCTCTGTCCGGCTTTAGCCGGAGAAATGATGCCGAAAACGAACATTGGAAACTTTATACAATTATTTGACAGGTCTTCTGAAATAGCAACAGAAGTCAAAAAAGACTGCGTAAAGCTGGGGCAGGAAGTATGCAGACTGGGCAGGGAAGTCACGGCTCTGAGTTGCAATATTGTTGACAGTGCCAAAAATATCAGTGATACAGAACTGAAAGCATCTGCCGTGGCAATATATGACAAATTCAAATTCAGAGCAGCCTTTGCTCAGGCCACGGACACAACTCAACTGATACTCAACAAGGTTGCTGAAACAGCGATCAGGGCTGGAATCAGTAATCATATAAAATCCGTTAAAGATGCCGGAGAATGGATCAGGGGTTCCATAACTTTTTTCACTGATGAAGCAGCGGCGAAAAGAGCTGACAATTAAGAAAAAAGTTCAGACAGTGCTGAAGGAGGCCAAAGCTCTTGATCTCAACCCGTTTGATGCGGAGACCGCTTACGCACTTGCCAAGGGAGAGGCCAGGCTGGAGCAGTTGTATCAGCATCTTTACTCCGGGATGGAGGAAACGCGGCAGACAGGCATCTGCGTTTATCTGCGTTCATCCGGGTTCAGACCATACGAACACATACCTGATCCCCGGTGACGACTTCACCCACACAAGCCGCAGATTCGATGCCCGCTGTTTTCAACACGGCAATGAGTTCCTCTGCCTGGGTTCCGGAGACAGACAACAGGAGTCCCCCGGATGTCTGGGGATCGAAGAGCAAGTCTTCTTCTTCGGAAGACATTTTTCTCGCTGCTTCCCAAAAACCTTGGGCCAGTTTCCTGTTGGCCCTGTTGCTTCCTGTGGTCTCCCCTTTCCGATACATATTAAAGGCATTGGGATAAAACGGAAGTTTGTCATAGTACAGATTGATCTGCATACCGCTTCCTCTTGCCATCTCCAGCCCATGCCCTATGATGCCAAATCCTGTGATGTCTGTACATGCATGGATATCGAAGTTCCCGGCCGTCTCTGCTGGCTTTCTGTTAAGGCTGGCAACTTGGGGCAAAATAGCTTCCAATTCACTGTAAGGAAGTTTTCCGGACCGGTTTGCATTGAAGAGGACTCCCGTGCCAAGCGGTTTGGTGAGAATCAGGGCATCCCCTGCCTGACTTCCCCGGTTGGTAAAGATGCGATCCGGGTGAACGCTTCCGGTGACAGCCAGGCCGTATTTAGGCTCATTGTCATCCACTGAATGTCCGCCGGCCATGGAAACACCTGCCTCTTTTACTTTTTCGCCTCCGCCCCGGAGTATCTCCTTTAAAATTTCCATGTCCAGTTTTTTTGAGGGAAACATGACCAGATTCAAAGCTGTCAGGGGCTTGCCTCCCATTGCATAAACATCGGAAAGGGAGTTTGCCGCTGCAATTTGGCCGAACCAGTACGGATCATCTAGCGGCGGAGTGATGAAATCAACCGTACTGACGAAGGCAATGTCGGGCGAGACGCGATACACTGCTGCATCGTCACTGCTTTCAAAGCCTACCAGCAAATCGGAATCTTGTGGCGGTTCTATAACTTTAAGTGCTTCCGACAGATCCGTCGGACCGATTTTTGCAGCTCATCCGCAGGTGCGGGACAGGTTCATCAATGTCTTTTTTTTTCTGAAGAGCATCATTTTTCCTTATAAAATGTAGGGTGGGTGCAGCGCAGCGGAACCCACCAGGCTTCGGACACCTCATGAATTCACCAGACATTCGCATAAGGTGGGTTTCGCTTCGCTACACCCACCCTACATTTCCTTTATTTATTTATTCACCAGACATTCGCATAAGGTGGGTTTCGCTTCGCTACACCCACCCTACATTTCCTTTATTTATTTAAATGGTCTTTTAAGAGCAGCCATGAGTTTCGAGTCCCGGATCTCGAGGAAATCCCGGTCGGCATGCTCCGCCAGTTCAGGACGCTCCATAAGGATCATCCGGGCTGCCAGCTCGGCCGCCGCTCCGGTCTGAGTCATGCACTGCCTGAAGAGGCCCTTGCGATCATCACGCGCCTTTTTCTTCAGGATTCTGCAACAGACAGCCCCGAATTCGGAACGGAAAATATCATGAAATTCTCTGCCTTTGTCTCGGACTTTTTTTGAACTCTGTCCGGGACCGAGGAAAAGCCCTATCGCCATCAGCGCACCGCTGGCAGCACCGCAAAGACAGCCGGCCCCACCCATGCCCTCTCCGAAACATGAGGCCAGATTAATAGCAGTTTCCGGGGGCAGGCCTCCACCCAGCCCTTGATTGAGGACAAAGAGAACGGCCTCGGAACAGAAGAGTTGGCGTGTCTCAAACAGATTTTCTGTCTTGGCCCGGATAAGGCCGACCAGTTCCTCTGATGCCCGGGGCAGGTATATTTCGTCCCTATTTTTTAAAGTGCGGGAATCAGTCCGCCTTTTCGATCGGATAGTCAGCTTCATCCCATGCTTTGATTCCGCCCGGATGCCGGCAGGCCGGTGTTCAGCTCCTTTTTTCCCCAGCAAAATCCGGTGCCTGTCAGGGTCGGGAGCAGCACCGCACATATAAGAAATACCAGGAAAATCTTTCTCTTACACATTCTCATTTCTTTCTCCTTTCGTTATTGACAGCCATAGAATCTTTGGGACATACGTCCTCTGGGAAACGGGTCGAATACAATTTTTATACTTGGGACTCCCATAATTTATTCTCTTCCATTTCCGTGTTTGCGATGGAGCAGAAGCTATATGAAAGAACTGAAGGAGTCAAATATATAATATCAATATGAGGGGGCTGTTCCATAGAGAATATCAATAATCAGCAGATGCCTGGTCCGCTGCCCGTTCCGACCGGATTGCCAGATACGGCGGTGAATGTCCGGGATTTGGCAATCCCGGACGAGCTGAGAGTGTGAGCCCGCTCCGGGACTGCCAGATACGGCGGTGAATGTCCGGGATTTGGCAATTTCGGACAAGCCGGGAGTAAATAAATGATGAATTGTTCAATTTTGAACAGTTTGTATAGACAAAGTGTTCAATTGTCTGGTCAGATTATTTTTTCTGCCTCCGGGGATGTCATATCCTCCAAGTTGACTCGAAAAATTTCGACCTGTTAAATGTAACTATTTGAAATTACATATAGCTGTAGGGTGGGTGAAGCGAAGCGAAACCCACCATTTTTGCGGATGTGGTGGGTTTTGCTTTGCTTCACCCACATTTTTGTAACCGCACAGGTCGAAAAAAATTGTATCAGCCTTTCATTCCCCATTCGCTCTATTGGATCTGTGTACAGGAAAAGTTGCAGGACAGAAAAAAAACCGGCTTTTTCCCGAACGAGGCCCCAGACATGGCAGAAGAATCCGTTTGCTTACAAAATTATTTTCTGATATATACAACATATTATAGGGTGAAAATTTGCAGAACGGCTTTGCAGGCTGTTTGGAACTTTAAGAATTAACAAATCTGAAAACCCCTATAAACCAGCCAGGTGAATCTGACCCGGCATAATGAAAGCTGAGGATATGACAGAGAAACACGATTATGACACGCCGTGGAAAGAGGTGATCGAAGGCTATTTTCCGGAATTCATCCGGTTCTTTTTTCCCGGGACATTCCAGGATATTGACTGGAAAAAGGGATACGAATTTCTGGATAAGGAATTGCAGAAAATCTCGAAAGATGCCAAAACAGGACGCAGGTATGTGGACAAGCTGGTCAAAGTATGGCTTAAAAACGGGAAGAACGTCTGGGCCGTGATCCATGCGGATATTCAGATTGAGGGGGAAAAGGATTTCTCCGAGCGGATGTATATTTACAACTATCGGCTTTATGACCGCTACCGCCGCCATTCGGCAAGCTTTGCCGTGATCGGATATGCGGGAATGAGAAAGGATACCGGAAAATTTGAGAGGGAGCTGTGGGACTGCGAGGTCAGATTCCGTTTTCCTGTGAAAAAACTGGGAGATTATGCAAAAGACACGGAATCTCTGGAACAGAGCGACAATCCCTTTGCGGTTGTCGTGCTGGCGCATTTGAAAACAAAGGCCACGGCAAAGGACAGCAAAAGACGGATACGGGAAAAAATCACGCTGATAAGACATCTTTACCGGAAAGGCTTCTCAAAACAGGATATTATCAATCTGTTCCGGTTCATTGACTGGATGATGTTCCTGCCGGAAAAAGAGGATGACCTGTTCTGGGATCAGGTCTCAGATTTGGAAAAGGAGGAGAAAATGCCGTATATCACAAGTGTTGAAAGAATCGGATATAAGAGAGGATTTCAGGATGGTGATCACAAAGGGATTCACAAAGGGATTCACAAAGGAGAGTCTGCTCTGATTGCGAGACTCGTTGCAAAGAAGTTCAGTTCCGATGCCGCCCGGGAATTGACGGTGCTGGAAAAACTGAATGCGGATGACCTGCTGGAGCTTGGGGAGGAGCTTCTGGATTTTGAATCGCCCGAAGCACTTCATGAGTGGATCAGACACCGCATTGGTTCAAAAGAGACTCCTGCCGGAAAAAGAGGATGACCTGTTCTGGGATCAGGTCTCAGATTTGGAAAAGGAGCGGCCATGACATCGGCCCGCCGATGACATACGCACATAAGAAAATCCCGGGCTGTAGGGTGGGTGGAGGATTTCGATTTTTTACGCAGTAAAAAACGAAACCCGCAACCCACCTTGACAAACGCACAAACGAAATGATTGAATATATTCTGATTTGCAGAGGAGGAGAAAATCCCGGGCTGTAGGTCCCGG
>JAOZLU010000002.1:0-25869 GCA_029934695.1 Desulfobacterales bacterium
ATCAAACATCAAGCATCAAGCATCAAGCATCAAGCATCAAGCATCAAACATCAAAAGACGATCCCATTGCCATCATCGGCATGAGCGCGGTGATGCCCGGTTCAGATGATCTTGACACTTTCTGGGAGCATCTGAAAAACGGGGATGACTTGGTGACAGAGATTCCCTCAGACCGCTGGGACTGGAGAGCATATTATGGCGATCCCTTGAAAGAGCCGGACAAAACCGACCGGATATGGGGTGCCTTTATCAATGATGCAGATAAATTTGACGCGTCATTCTTCAATATCTCGCCTCGTGAAGCCGAACGAATGGACCCTCAGCACCGGATATTTCTGGAAACGGTCTGGAAATGCATTGAAGACGCAGGATATAAGCCGTCTGATTTTTCCGGAACAAAAACCGGACTGTTTGCCGGGATAGGTTCTTCTGACTACCATGAACTGATGCTGGGCCTGAATATCGCCCCCGAGATATATACCTCCACAGGGACAGTTTATTCCGTGCTGACGAACCGGATTTCATATTTACTGAATCTGCATGGGCCCAGCGAGCCGGTGGATACAGCGTGTTCAAGCGGCATGTTTGCGGTCCACCGCGCAGTCATGGCCATAAAAAACAGGGAATGTGATGCCGCCATTGCCGGCGCGGTCAATCTGATTCTGAATCCCCGGAATTACATCGCATTCAGCAAGGCAGGTGTACTCAGTGCGGAAGGGAGATGCAAAACCTTTGACAAAAAAGCGAACGGATATGTGCGAGGAGAAGGAACGGGAGCAGTGTTGCTGAAACCGTTGAGCCAGGCAATGGCAGACCGTGATCAGATATACGGTATCATCAAAGCCGTATCCGTAAACCACGGAGGACATGTCAGCTCTCTGACCGTACCGAATCCGAATGCTCAGGCCGCATTACTGGTTGACGCTTATGAAAAGGCAGGCGTTGACCCGGCCGGGATCACATACATCGAAGCCCATGGAACAGGTACGGTACTCGGTGATCCTGTTGAAATAAACGGGCTGAAAAAAGCATTTAAAACACTTTATGAAAAAAGCGGCCGGAGATTCTCCCGGGCAGAAAAGCACTGCGGACTGGGATCCGTAAAGACCAACATCGGACACACCGAGGCCGCAGCCGGCATTGCCGGGCTTCTTAAAGTCCTCTTATCCATGAAGCACAAAACCCTTCCGCGCTCAGTTCACTTTGAGGAAATCAATCCTCAGATTCAATTGGAAGAGAGTCCGTTTTATATTGTCAGCCAGACCATGCCGTGGGCGCCTCTGAAAGATGGCGAAGACCGGCCGATTCCCAGAATGGCAGGGATCAGTTCCTTTGGATTTGGCGGTGCAAATGCACATCTCGTTCTGGAGGAAGGGCCAGAATCCGCTATTCTCCCATCTCCCGACTCCTCGCCCCGAATGATACCGCTTTCAGCCAAAAACGAGGAGAGACTCAGGGTATATGCAGGACGAATGGCAGATTTTCTGAAAAAGCATGAAGAGAAAGAAAATCGTAACCCCCTCTCTCTTGCCCAAGTCGCCTATACGCTCCAGACGGGGCGTGAGTCCATGGACACTCGGCTGGCAATAATTGTCTCGGATATCCATGAACTGGGGGAGAAGCTGAGTCAGTTCGCCCAAGGAGAAAAGGATGCTGCATTTTTTTATGGTGACAGCAGGAAGGAAAACCCCGGGCTTCTGATAGAAGGGGAAGAGGGAGAGACATATCTCAGCAGCATCATCGCGAAGAAAAAATTCGACAAACTGGCCCGTGTGTGGGTGTCAGGCGCTGACATCGAATGGAAACTGCTCTACTCGGAGGGAACTCCGGGCCGTATCTCCCTCCCTTCCTATCCGTTTGCGAGAGAGCGATACTGGATAGCCGATTCCGAAACTTCGGGAGCATATTCCCACAAACCGGCCTCTCAGGGGGAATGCCTCTGTTTCTGTCCCATATGGGAGAAGTCTGAAATCCGAATCCCGAAATCCGAATCCCGAAATCCGAATCCCATATTCCTGTTTGATACGGATAAGGTCCGGAAGGAGGCGATTGGAGAAAAGCTGACTACCGAGATCATTCTGGTAAAACCGGGTAAAGAGTTTGCTGACGAAGGGCAGTTCTATGAAATTAATCCCGGACACCCGGGGGATTACGTCCGATTGCTGACCGTACTTGGAGAACGAAACCTTTTTCCGAACACCCTCGTGCATCTCTGGTCTATAACAGATACTGAATTGGCTGAGTCTGACTCTCAGAGCAGGCGTTTTGAAAAGATCGGGCCAGAGGATGTCAGAACCTGCCTGGATGCCGGGATATATTCTGTTTATTATCTCATCAGAGCAATATCAGAGGTCTGTTTCACCTCACTTTCCAGGATACTTTTTCTTTTCAACGGGGAAAAAGAAGCATCTGATCCGTTTTCAGAAGCTGTTTCCGGATATTCCGAATCCCTGCGCCGCATCCTGCCGGAGTTCTCTTTGAGTACGGTTCGGATTCTGCCAGGCCCGGACAGGGACCGGATTGCGGATATCGTGAGTCAGGAGATGGTCGCGGCCGAATCCTCGGGTGCTTCGGCTGAAATCCGTTATGAAAACAGAGAGAGATACACCAGGACCATCAGACCGCTGACTCTGAACAAAACCGGAAATCTGCCCCTGAAACAGGGCGGAACATATCTCATCACCGGCGGAGCAGGCGGTCTGGGGCTGATCTTTGCCCGGTATCTGGCTGAAAACTGTCAGGCCAAACTGGCCCTGACGGGTCGTTCTGTTCTGAGCAGAAAGGCCAACGCCATAGACGAACTGCGGCAGTCAGGCTCGGAGGTTCTCTATTTTCAGGCAGATGCGGCTGACGCTGATAAGATGAAAGGGGTCATACGGACTGTGAGGGAGCAGCTCGGGCCGTTAAACGGGGTGATTCATGCAGCGGGGGTCGCTTCTGTCTCTCCGCTTACTCATAAAACGCCGGCTGAATTCGAGTCAACGCTGCGGCCCAAAATACAGGGTACGATCATTCTTGACCGGGTCACCCGGGCTGAGTCTCTGGATTTTTTTATCCTCTTCTCTTCGACATCGGCTGTTCTGGGAGATTTCGGTCAGTGCGATTACGCTGTTGCAAATCGTTTTATGGATGCGTTTGCAGAAGTGAGAACGGCTCTGACGCGGACTCGGGCTTGTAAGGGCCGGACTCTCGTTATCAACTGGCCCTTATGGCGGAAAGGGGGAATGCATCTGGACCCGGATACGGAAGCCCTTCATATCGGATCTTCGGGAACCGCTCTCCTGGAGACGGAAAAAGGTCTTGATGCCTTTGAGCGTATTCTGAAAAACAGACATTCCCAGGTCATTCTGTTTCCTCCGGCTGCGAAACTTCCGAAAGCGACGGAAGCCGAGGTGCTGAAATTTCCGGAAGCGAAACCAGCTGAACCTGCGGAGCCGAGACATCCGGGGAAACTGACCGAGTCTGATTTACACACACTTCCGAATCATGTCATATCGGAGGTTCAGGAGATTGCCGCGGATATCCTGATAACGGATGTTCGGCAGCTTGATCCGGATGAGGGCTTGGGAAATTTCGGGTTCGATTCCATTACCTTCAAGATGCTGGCAGATAAAATCTGTGAAACCTTTGAGATTGAGATTTCGCCGTCCGTGTTCTTTGCACACTCCGACATCCGCGGATTAAGTGAATATCTGCTTGAAACATTCAACGCACAGATATGTGAGCGGTATGCGGAACCTGTGGTACCGGAGATGAAAGGCTGGCGGGAGACTGAAAAAATCGAAAGTCTCAACGTCCGGGCACCGCAAAATGTCCGAGACTCTGAATACTCGGAAAGTTTCAGCACCCGGGAGCCGACAGCCGTGATCGGGATGCACGGAGTATTTCCGGAATCCCGGAATCTGTCAGTGTTCTGGAAGAATCTTGTAACAGAGCGGGACCTGATCACCGAGGTCCCCCGGGACCGGTGGAAGTGGGAGGATTATTATACGGATCCGGTTACAGGCAAAGACCGCCCATATATGAAATGGGGCGGTTTCATCCCGGACGCGGACAAGTTTGATCCGTTGTTTTTCAAAATTTCTCCCCGTGAGGCAGAGGTGACTGATCCCCAGCAGCGGGTCTTTATTGAAACGGTCTGGAAGACTGTGGAGGATGGGGGCTACAGAGCATCGGATCTGTCAGGAAAAGCCGTCGGCGTTTTTGCAGCGGTGCAGTTTGACGATTATCAGCGTTTACTCTCCGAGCGGAATCTGAACAATGCTCAGACCGCAACTGGTAACGCCCATGCCATGATCTCCAACCGGATATCCTTTCTGATGAATTGGCACGGGCCCAGTGAAACCATAAATACCGCGTGTTCGGGCAGCCTGACATCGGTTCACCGAGCTGTGCAGTCTCTCCGGTCCGGCGAGTGTGAAATGGCGGTGGCCGGCGGAGTCAGCCTGATGCTTTATCCGGGCACGGTGATCAGCACGGGTCAGCTCGGGGTTTTGTCTCCTGACGGCAGATGCAAAACCTTTGACGAGCGTGCGGATGGGTTTGTCAAAGGAGAAGGCTCGGCCGCGTTGCTCCTAAAGCCTCTCTCCAAAGCCATTGCAGATGGCGACCATATTTACGCTGTCATCAGGGGATCGGCAGTGAATCACGGCGGCGCGGCCACCTCACTCACCGCACCCAATTCCCAGGCCCAGGCAGCACTGCTTGTGTCAGCATATAAAGACGCAGGAATAGAGTCAAATACCGTCTCTTTTCTGGAACTGCACGGCACTGGCACGGAACTGGGAGATCCGGTGGAAGTAGAAGGGATTAAATCAGCGTTCAAAATTCTGGCGGAAAAGTGCCCGTGCTACGATTGTCAGACCGCTGAACCGGAGAAACCCGAGGAACCGAGCTTCCATTATTGCGGGCTTGGTTCGGTCAAGACCAATATGGGTCATGCAGAACCTGCCTCAGGTGTCGCTGGCATGATCAAGGTGGTCCTTGGCTTTAGGCACCGGAAGCTGCCTGGAACCCCGCATTTTCAGACCCTCAACCCCTATATCGAACTCCGCAATTCTCCGTTTTATGTGGTGGAAAAAACCCGGGACTGGAAACGGCTCAGAGATGAAAACGGAAACCCCGTACCCCGCCGGGCCGGGGTCAGTTCCTTTGGTTTTGGCGGCGCGAACGCGCATGTTGTTCTGGAGGAAGGGCCGGAGACTACTTGCCCATCGCCCCCCGATTCTCACTCCTCGCAACAGCTCATCCTGCTGTCTGCCAGAAATGAGGAGAGACTCCGTGCGTATGCCGGAGAAATGGCGGATTTTTTTGATACTTTTTCCTGTAAAGATGACTGTGGAGAACAACCGGAGACCTTCCGGTCCACCGCTTCTCCGACACTCGCCCAGATCGCATATACGCTCCATGCGGGCCGGGATTCCATGGAGGAACGGCTGGCAGTGATCGTATCGGATATCAGTGAACTGAAAGAGAAGCTGACCCAATACGTCCAGAACCGGAAAGATGTAAAGAATCTTTATGCAGGGAACATCAAAGCAGCCGGTGTCGGTGCCGGCCTTCTGGTTGAAGGAAAGGAGGGAGCCGAATTTATCAGAATTGTCACACAGGAACGGAAGCTCGGCAAGCTTGCACAATTGTGGGTTTCCGGCGTGGAAACCGACCCCGGATTACTCTATCCGCCCCCCCGGCCCCAGCGCATCTCCCTGCCGACCTACCCCTTTGCAAGAGAGCGGTACTGGATACCCGAAACAGACTCCCGGGATGCAGAATCCGGGACCCATCTCCCGCGGCGGGGAACTGAATATCTGCTTCCAAGTATCCATCCCCTGTTGGAGCGAAATACATCAACCTTGAAAGAACAGAAATACACAACCCTGCTGAACGGCAGCGAATTTTATCTCAGAGATCACATTGTCGCCGGCCAGAAGACCTTTCCGGGCGTTGCTTACATCGAAATGGCCCGAGCCGCCGGCAGTGCAGCAGGAGAACAGGATGTCCGACAGATCACCAATATTGTATGGTCCCAACCCGTCACCGTATCAGACACGTCCCGGGAAGTGAGCGTCAGCCTGTACCCCCAAGCGGATGGTGCGAATTTTCGGGTCAGCACAACGGCCCCTGACGGAGAGGCGCAGGTTCACGCCCATGGAAAGCTGAAATGGGAAAACGGAAACCCTGCTCCCGATCCTGAGCCGCTTGACATCAAAGGGATCATGAGCCGCTGTGAAAAGCGGACAGACCATGGGGAATGCTATGAAAAGTTTCAGGCCGCTGGACTCAGATACGGCCCGGGCTTCCAGCCCATACAGGAAATATCCGTGAACCGTACCCAGGCCATCTCCCGCCTTGAACTTCCGGCATCACTTGGAGACAGTTTCGGAGACTACGGACTTCATCCCACACTCACAGACGGCGCGTTGCAAACCGTGAGCGGACTGCTGGACCGGCAGACATCCGGGACTCCTTATGTCCCGTTTGTATTGGGCGAAGTGACACTGATAAAACCGCTCACCGAGTCGTGCTATGCATACACGGTTTCTGCGGGGGAGACACCGGCGGACGCGGGCATCAGAAAATTCCACATTGATATTCTGAACCCCGAGGGAGACGTTCTCATCCGCATGAGAGATTTCTCGGTCCGGCCCCTCACAACATCTGCGGATATCCATACACCCATGTATGTTCACAGCGTATGGGAAAAAACCGACATCCCGACATGTGAATTTCAGTTCCAACATCCCATCCTGCTCTTTGACGTGGATGAAACCCGGGCGGATGCGCTTCAGATGATCCTGAAAACCGATGTCATTCTGGTCCGGCCCGGGGAAAACTGGGAGCAGACAGATCAGCGGTCATATATCATTCATCCTGACCGCCCCTCTGATTATCATAAACTGCTGACAACGCTCTCACAGGAGGATATGTGGCCGAGACACATCATTCACCTGTGGTCCCGGGATCCGTTTGATGCACACGAAGAAAAACTGAACACACAAATACAGACCAGCCTCTTTTCCATGTTCCACCTGACCCGGGCCCTGTTGAAACAGAAACCTGCTGAAAAAATCCGGATCATGTATCTCCACATCGGATCATCGGATGATCCCCAGCCCCAGTATGCGGCCCTCGGGGGATTTGCCCGAACCCTCAGTCTGGAAAATCCGAATCTGAACTGCAAAACCGTGACACTGCCCGACCTCTCCCGTGCAGTGGGGGTCATTGCAACTGAACTGCAAGCGGACGACGGCGTTGAAATCCGCTATCAGGAAGGCTGCCGCTGGATCAGAAAACTGAAAGAAACCGGGCTGGATTCGGCACCCGATATCCGCACTCTGCTGAAACAGAACGGGGTCTATCTGCTGACCGGCGGTGCAGGAGGACTCGGACTGATCTTTGCGGAATACCTGGCCCGTGAAGTCAATGCCCGGCTGATACTGGCAGGCCGATCCGAACTGACCCCGGAGCAGACCGCCCGGATTCAGTCGTTGAAAGATTCGGGAGCAGAGGTCCTTTATATACAGGCAGATATCTCCAAACGTGACTCTGTGGAAAAACTCATTGCCCAGGCCAAATCCTGTTTCGCCGAGATTAACGGCGTGATTCACGCCGCGGGTCTGACCCGGGACGCGTATATTCCGAAAAAGACTCCCGATGAAATATCCGCCGTACTGGCCCCCAAAGTCATGGGCGCGATCCGTCTGGATGAAGCCTTAAAATCAGAGCCTCTTGATTTCTTTGTCATGTTCTCCTCAGTGACCGCGGTGATGGGAAACGCCGGTCAGAGTGATTATGCGTATGCCAACAGTTTCATGGATCACTTTGCCGAAATGCGGGAGCAGTTGCGGTTTCAGAAGCAGCGATTCGGAAAAACCCTTTCCATCAACTGGCCCCTGTGGGAGTCGGGCGGAATGCGAGTTGATGAACAGGTCAGAACTCTTGTGACCGGAACGATGGGCATGATCCCCCTCAAATCCTCGCACGGATGGGACGCATTTGTCAGGGGACTCGGAACAGATCACTCTCAAATCATGGTGATCCAGGGAGATCGCGGCAAAATAAAGCGCGCACTGGGACTCGCCTCGGAAAAAGCCCGGGCCTCCGTCTCATCCCCCCAGGCAGATACGGGAAAAGCACTCAGGAGACTTGGGAAAGAACTGCTCTCCATGGTTTCGGATATCCTCAAGATAGATGAAGCAGATATCTCCATTGACGAAGATATCAGTGAATACGGATTTGACTCGATCAATTTTACCGAGCTTGCCAATCGGATAAACGAAAAGTTCCGGCTTGAGATCACACCCGTGATCTTTTTCGAATATCCCTCCCTTGACGCGCTTTCCGAAAACCTGTGGGAAACCTTTTCGGAACGTCTCTCCGCACACTGGGGGGAAGAAAAAACCGAGCCGTCCCGGCCCGCAGTCCCGGCAGTGGATGCCGAGGATATCGCGGCAAAGGCATCTGCGGTGAGAAGCCGTTTCCAGAAACTGCCCGAACAGCGGATCCCTGCCGGCCCGACTCGCACGGACATCGCCATCATTGGCATGAGCGGCATGATGCCGCAATCCCGGGACCCGGAGCAATTTTGGGAACATCTGGAAGCCGGCCACGACCTGATATCGGAAGTGCCTGAAGACCGCTGGGAGTGGAAAGCATATTACGGAGACACTGCCAACAAAACCCGGGCCATAAGGGGCGGGTTTATGCCGGATGTTCATCAGTTCGACTGCATGTTCTTCGGCATCTCCCCCCGGGAAGCAGAACTGATGGATCCTCAGCAACGGATTTTTATGCAGATGGTATGGAAAGCCATTGAAGATGCGGGGTACAGGGCATCGGATCTTTCAGGAACCCGGACGGGCCTCTTTGTGGGCGTTTCCTCGAATGATTATTTTGAGATGTTCCACAGACTGAACAGGGATATCGAACCCTATTTTTCCACCGGGATGGCGCATTCGGTTCTCGCGAATCGTATCTCCTATCTGCTCAATCTGCGCGGACCGAGCGAACCGATTGACACCGCATGTTCAGGATCGCTGATTGCCATCCATCGGGCAGTGGAGGCGATTCACAGCGGGACCTGCAATATGGCCATTGCGGGGGGCGTGAATGTGATGCTGACCCCTACGCTCGCCATCGCGTTTGACAAGGCCGGCATGCTGAGTAAAGATGGCCGGTGCAAGACATTTGACAAGGACGCGGACGGCTATGTCCGGGGCGAGGGCGTGGGCGCGTTGCTGTTAAAACCGCTGGATCAGGCCCGGACCGACCGGGACCATGTTTACGCGGTCATCAGAGGGACTGCCGAGAATCACGGGGGGCACGCGGCATCTCTGACTGCGCCGAACCCCAAAGCCCAGGCCGAATTGTTAGTCCGCGCATACAAAACCGCCGGTATCAGTCCGGAGACTGTCACTTATATTGAAACCCACGGCACTGGCACAGCTTTGGGAGATCCCATTGAGATCCGGGGATTGAAAGCCGCGTTTTCCGAGTTGTATGAAAAACAGGGGAAATCTCCGGCCGGACAGCACTGCGGACTGGGCGCGGTGAAAACCAACATCGGCCATCTCGAAGCCGCGGCAGGGATTGCCGGGATACTCAAGGTGCTCCTTTCCATGAAATACAGGAAACTGCCGCCCACCATCCATTTCAATGCACTCAATCCCTATATTGAATTGGAAGAAAGTCCTTTTTATATTACCACGGAACTCCGGGATTGGGAGCCGCTGAAAGATGCTGTGGGTCGGCCTGTTCCCAGACGTGCCGGGATCAGTTCTTTTGGTTTCGGTGGTGCGAATGCCCATATTGTATTGGAGGAATGGCCCATACTCGACTCGGATCTGCCGGACGGGGATCCCCGGGTCATTGTTCTTTCTGCAAAGGATGAGGAACGGCTGAGGTCTTATGCCGGGATCATGGCAGAATTCATAAAAAAATCGGAAAAAGGGAATGCCCTTCCATACCTTGCCGACTTTGCCTATACCCTACAGGTGGGGCGTGACCCCATGGAAGTACGCATTGCCACCGTGGTTTCAGATATGGATGAGTTAAAAGAAAAACTGATCCGATACGCCCAGGGGGAGTCAGAGATCGAAGATTTTTATTTTATGAATATCAGAGATGCGAAACCCGGGATCGGACTTTTGATTGACGGAGAGGCAGGCCAGGCTTTTTTCAGAGTTATCATGGAAAAAAAGGAGCTGAATAAGATCGCACAAATCTGGATTTCAGGGACAGAGATTGACTGGAAACTGCTGTATCCCGGAAAGATGCCTGCGCGTATCTCCCTGCCGACGTATCCGTTTGGCGGAGAGCGATACTCGATCCCGCATCCGGGGCCTCGCATTCCGACATCCGTGTCCCAGGATCCGATTCCTGAACTTCGCCCATCGAACCTTTATTTTCAAAGCGTCTGGGAAAAATCGAAAACCGAAAACCGGGAATCGGACATCGAAATACAGAATTCCGTGATCTTATTCGACACAGATGAAAACCGGCAGCGTGCGTTTCAGGAGAAGCTGGACACAGATGTTATCCTGGTCAGACCCGGCAACAGATTCGCAGCAGCCCCGGGGGATCGGGTATTCAGCATTGACCCGGATGAGGCAGAAGATTATGTTCGTCTGCTGAACGCGCTGAAAAAAGAGGACCGTGAGCCTGCTCTGCTTCTGCACCTCTGGTCTCTCAGCCCGGGAGATAACGGTTTCCCGGGAAAAGAAATTTCGGATGAGCTTGTGGATACCTGCCTGTCCACAGGCATTTATTCCGTCTTCCATTTTGTCAGGGCAGTTTCGGAGCTTGAGTTTACCACGCTCAACCGAATCCTCTTTCTTTTTAACGGTGAAAAAGAGGCTGCAAACCCCTTTATGGAAGCAGTCTCCGGATATTCCGAATCTCTTGTCCGCGTCCTGCCGGATCTGTCCCTGTCAACAATCAGGGTGC
Organism: Desulfobacterales bacterium; assembly: GCA_029934695.1. Classification (GTDB taxonomy): domain Bacteria; phylum Desulfobacterota; class Desulfobacteria; order Desulfobacterales; family 4be13; genus JAOZLU01. The sequence continues at coordinate 10,945 of JAOZLU010000002.1, forward strand.
TGCCGGGCCGTAACGGGAAAAGTATTCCAGATGTTGTCATGCAGGAATTAAGTCTCAAAGGGGATCCTGCATCTGAAATCTGTTACGAAGACGGAGAGCGATATATCAGAAGCATCAGGGAACTGGAATTGAAGGACCTCGACGTGAAAGACCTCCGAGATTTTAAAAACCTCGGAGGTCTCATTCAGTCAAAAAGAGGGGTTTATCTTATCACTGGCGGAGCCGGAGGCCTGGGGATGATCTTTGCCCGGTATCTGGCAGAGACATATCAGGCCAGGCTAATTCTGACCGGGCGTTCAAAGCTCGAAGGGGAAAGAGAAGCACGCGTCTCAGAACTGCGGCAACGGACGGGCAGCGTCCTGTATCTCCAAGCCGATGTTTCAGATCAGCAGGCCATGGCACAGGTCATTGAGACGGCCGGAAAAGCTTATGGGCCATTGAACGGTGTCATTCATGCAGCAGGAATCGTTTCAGCCAACCCGGTTACCCGAAAAGATGCGGCCGAATTTGAAGCTACTCTGAAACCCAAAATACACGGTGCAATCATTTTGGACAGAGTGACCCGGGATGAACACCTTGATTTTTTTATTCTGTTTTCTTCGACCTCCGCGGTGCTGGGAGATTTCGGTCAGTGCGATTATGCGGTTGCAAATCGCTTTTTAGTCAGTTTTGCCCGGATGAGAGAATCCATGAGACAACAGCAGAAGCGTCACGGCAGAACTCTTGCCATTGCCTGGCCCTTATGGCGGGAAGGAGGGCTTCACGGAGACCCGGAAGCAGAAAATTTTTACCTCAGCACATCGGGACTCTCCTACCTGGAAACCGCAAACGGACTTGAGGCGTTTGAAAATATCCTGGGAAGCGGGGCTTCCCAGGTCATCCTGATGCCGGGTGATCCGGACAGAATCCGGCAGATGCTCTGTACCGGACAGACCGGTCAACTGGTATCCGCGGCATCTCCTGAATCCGGTAAACCCTTATCTTCCGTGGGAGAGACCGACCCGGAGCTTCGGATATTGTCGGAAATACAGAATATCGCTTCCCATATTCTCAAAATAGAGCCGGAGAAACTTGACCCGGGTGAAAACTTGGGCGGTTTCGGATTCGATTCCATCTCTCTCAAAATGCTGGCCGATGACATCTGCGAGACGTTTCAGATCGAAATATTGCCGTCCGTCTTTTTTGCCCACTCCGACATCCGCAGGCTGGGGGCGTATCTGCTTGAGACCTATCCGGAAATCAGAGCGTATTATGATGCAAGGCCCGGAGAGGAACAGGCTGAACAGGAGATGACAGATTCTGAAGCGGAGTTTGCGGCCGTCCCTGAGACTGTGCTGAGTCCCAGAGACTCCGGGCGCGTCTCTGTCAGAGAGAAAACAGAACCGGAACCTGTCCCAGTGATCTCTGAGACTGTTCTGAATCCCGGAGACTCCGGACGCGTCTCTGCCAAAGGAGAGACAGAACAGGAACCCATAGCAGTGATCGGAATGCACGGGATATTCCCGGGATCGAAAACACTGGCCGAATTCTGGAGAAACTTGGAATCCCAAGCGGATATGATCACCGAAATCCCCAAAAAACGATGGAATTGGGAAGCGTATTACGGAGATCCAGACGTTGAAAAAAACAAGATCCATTCAAAATGGGGCGGTTTTATCACGAATGCGGATAAGTTTGACCCCCGGTTCTTCAGAATAACTCCCCATGAGGCCAGGCTGATGGATCCCCAGCACCGTCTGTTTACAGAGACTGTCTGGAAAACGGTTGAAGATGCGGGCTACAGATCATCGGAACTGTCAGGAAGGTCAGTGGGCGTTTTTGCGGGTATGCAGTTTAATGATTATTATCAGCTTCTGATGCTTCAGAATGAGAATGACGCGCAGATCGGAACGGGGAACGCGGATGCCATGCTCGCCAACCGCATTTCGTTTCTGATGGACTGGCACGGTCCGAGCGAGTCAATTGACACCGCGTGTTCAAGCAGTCTGGTCGCGGTTCATCGGGCCGTGAAATCCATCCACGCCGGTGAGTGTGAGATGGCCGTGGCCGGCGGAGTCAGCCTGATGCTTCATCCGGGATCAATGATTGCCGCGGGGCAGTTGGGGATTTTATCTCCGGACGGCAGATGCAAAACCTTTGACAAAAGCGCGGACGGTTATGTCAAAGGCGAAGGAGTGGCCGCGGTGCTGTTAAAGCCTCTCAGCAGAGCCGTTGCAGACCATGACAACATTTACGCGGTGATCAGAGGCTCCGCGGTCAATCACGGGGGAAGAGCCTCCTCCCTGACCGCTCCCAACTCCGAAGCCCAGGCTGATTTGCTGGTCTCAGCTTATGGAGATGCGGGGATATCGCCTGAAACCGTAACTTTTTTGGAACTGCACGGCACTGGCACGGAATTGGGAGACCCTGTGGAGATCGAAGGCATAAAAAAAGCCTTTGAATTGCTCGCAGAAAAAAATCGGCATCCGGAGGATAATAAACCGGAAGAGAAAAAAACAAATCAGAAGACATATTATTGCGGGCTTGGATCGGTCAAGACCAACATAGGACATCTGGAGCCTGCGGCCGGCATCGCAGGCATGATCAAGGTGATCCTTGCCATGCAGAACCGGAAACTGCCCGGAACCCCCCATTTTCAGACACTCAATCCGTATATCAAACTTCATGATACCCCCTTTTATGTGGTGGAAAAGACCCGGGACTGGGAAAGACTCCGGGGTGAAAACGGGAATCCCGTACCCCGTCGGGCCGGGATCAGTTCTTTTGGCTTTGGCGGGGCAAACGCGCATGTTATTCTGGAGGAAGGGCCGGAGACCTCTCACCACTCTGTCCCCGATTCTCATCCCTCACTCCATCTCATCCTGCTGTCCGCCAGAAATGAGGAGAGGCTTCGTGCTTATGCTGCTGAGATGAAGGACTTTTCAGATCAGATAGCAGAGACTGAAAATCCGGTACCGTTCTCTCTTGAAAATATGGCCTACACATTGCAGACCGGTCGGGAACAGATGGCAGTCCGGCTGGCGATTGCGGTTTCAGATATTGATGAACTGAAAGATCGCCTGACCCGCTTTGTTCAGGGAGATAAGGATATCGAAACGCTTTATCAGGGCAAAGTCGGAAGGAATAAAGCCGGACTTCTGATCGAAGGAGAAGAGAGAGATGCTTATATAAGTAGCCTCATCAGGAAAAAGAATATCGGGAAACTGGCGCAGATGTGGGTTTCGGGCGCGGAGATTGACTGGAGGCTCCTGTATTCCGATGGAACGCGGACCCGGGTTTCCCTTCCCACATATCCGTTTGCGAGAGAGCGATATTGGATAGAGACAAAAGGCAGGCAACACGCAAAAAGCGGAAATGCCGAGAGGCTTCATCCGCTCATTGACGGTATGGCCCCCGATCTTAGTCTGGCCCGGGGCGGTGTGGTGTTCCAGAAGCAATTGAAACAGTCAGACCCGATCCTGAGCGATCACCGGATTCATGACCGGCCAGTGCTGCCCGGGGCTGCTTATCTGGAAATGATTTATGCGGCAACTGGGATGATCAGAAAGGAGACCTGCTTCCGGATTTCCCGGATGGTCTGGCACCAGCCTCTGGTGACAACAGATGACAAAAAGACTGTGCATATCCTCATCAGGGAAAAGGGGGATCGCCTTGGCTGTCAGATTCAGGCATACGACGGAGATCAGGTCATCACCCATGCCACAGGAGAGATTGTCTCAGATCACGAAAAGACTCCGGAGCAGCGCATCCCCATAGAAGCGATTAAAGCCGGGGCATCCTGTGAGATCGACAGAAAGACTCTTTACCGCGGCTTTCAAAAGACCGGCTTATGTTACGGTGACTATTTCCAGGGGCTGAAACAGATATGGGGAAACAACGAAGAAGCCTTAGGACTGATATGTATCCCGCGGGCTTATGAGGACGAGCTCTCCTCTTATACGCTTCATCCCGCACTGACAGACGCTGCACTGCAAACCGTCGCCGGGATCGCATCTCATCCTGATGACACAGCAGGCCGGCCCCTGTTAGTCCCTTTTGCTGTTGAATCGGTTGAAATATTGCATCCGCCTGAGGCCTCGGGTTATGCATACATAACAACAGCGGGACCTCATCGGTTTCACTTGGCAATTTCGGATGAGACCGGCCGGGTTTGTGTGAAATTCCGTGATGTGTCGTTCAAGGTGCTCCCGGAACCACTTCAGGATTTCTTTTATGAACCCAGGCGGGTTCGGGCCGAGGAGGAACATGACCTTATGACAGGCACCCGGTATCCGGAAGGCGAGAAGGATGACACTCCAAGTCTCCCCGGACTCCGAACTCCGGACCTGAGTCTGACAACAGAGGAAGTTGAAACACTGCCGGCCGATGCCCCCGAGGACCGTCCCGGGAACCCTGTACTCTCTGATGGCACCGATCCCCGTACTGCCGCGGTCGAAAAAATCATCGCAGCGTGTGTGAGCGATGTCTTGGGAGTGGAAATTGAAGAAATCGACAGAGAAGGACAGTTTTCGGATTACGGAGTGGATTCTCTCACAGGAATCAGGCTTGTCAACAAAGTGACTTCTATCTTTGACATCACGCTCAGGATAACCATAATATTTGATTATGCCAATATAAAAGAACTGGCCTCTTACTTATGTGCCGAATACCGGGAAAAGATTTCAGAAATTGTGTCTGAAAATATCCGTGAAGAGCATTCTGAACCGCCTGAAATAACGACATCGGATATTCTTTTTCACGAGGAGCATATAACAAAGCCTGAGTCGCCCCTCAGTGACATAGCCATAATCGGAATGTCAGGCCGGTTTCCAGATGCTGACAATATCTGGGAATTTTGGCAAAACCTTGCCGCAGGAAAGGATTCTGTTACCGGGATTCCGGAAGAACGACGGAATGCCGGCGGTTATTATGAACCGGAGCCGGACAGAACTTACAGCATAAGGGGAGGGTTTCTGAAGGATATTGACAAATTTGACCCGCTGTTTTTTAATATGTCCGGCAGAGAAGCAGAACTTACTGATCCCAGGCAGCGCATATTTCTGCAGGAATGCTGGACCGCGCTGGAGGATGCGGGATATGCAGGCGAAGCCGTCTCCGGTATGCGATGCGGCGTATTCGCGGGTGTCAGCGAAGGAGATTATCAGACGCGGATGGAACAGGCAGGCGTGGATACTGAACCGCAGACATTCTGGGGCAACGCGGCATCTGTTCTCGTCTCAAGAATCGCCTATTTTCTGAATCTCAAAGGCCCGGCTGTCGCGATTGACACTGCATGCTCCTCTTCCCTTACGGCCGTCCATCTGGCCTGTCAGAGCATCCGATCAGGTGAAAGTGAAATGGCCCTGGCCGGGGGCGTTTTTGTCTGTATCACCCCGAGATATTATATTCTGGCGGGCAATGCAGGTATGCTCTCCTCCGAAGGCAGGTGCAAGGCATTTGACGACTCGGCAGACGGATTTGTGCCCGGCGAGGGGGTTGCCGCACTGATTCTCAAGCCGCTCGACACGGCTGTAAAAGACGGGGATCACATCTATGGCGTGATAAAAGGCTCCGGCCTCAATCAGGACGGAAAAACTAACGGGATTACCGCGCCCAGTGCTCTTTCACAGACAACGCTTGAATTGTCGGTCTATGAAAAATCCGGCATCCACCCGGGAACCATCACTTATGTGGAAACCCATGGCACGGGTACGAAGCTGGGAGATCCCATTGAGATTGAAGCCCTGACCAAAGCCTTTGGAAAATACACGGATAAAAAAGGATATTGCGCTGTGGGATCCGTAAAAACCAATATCGGACATGCTGCAGCAGCGTCAGGTGCCGCAAGTCTGATCAAAGTGCTGCTCTCTTTCAAATATAAGCAGATTCCGCCATCTCTGAATTTCAAGCAGGAGAACGCCTATATCCGTTTCAGAGAAACGCCGTTTTATGTGAATACCCGGCTTCAGGACTGGAAGTCCCAAGAGAACACACCGACGCGGGCCGCGGTCAGTTCATTCGGATTCAGCGGCACAAACGCCCATCTGGTGATAGAGGAATACAGGCATGAACAGTTGTCCGTGAGCAATGAACCGCAGATTATTCTGCTCTCTGCGAAAACCCGGGAAAGACTCAGGGCTTATGCTGAAAAAGTGGCGGACTTTCTGGAAAAGCATAAGGGGTTGCAGGGGGATTTCATACTCCGGGACATGGCTTGGACATTGCAGACAGCGCGGGAGGCCATGGAGGAACGATTGGCTGCTGTGGTTTCGGATCCGGATGAACTGACAGAAAAGCTGAGGCGGTTTGCTGAGGGGCAGAGGGATACAGAGAATCTTTATTTTGGAAATGGTTTCGCGGATAAAGCCGGCTCTGCCGATCTGTTCGGAGAAAATGATGTCACCAGCCTTATCAGGAAGAGAGAAAACAGCAAACTCGCGCAATTGTGGGTATCGGGCGTAAAGATTGACTGGAATCTGCTCTATTCGGAACAGCAAAGGCCCGGGCGTATGCCTCTGCCCACCTATCCTTTTGCCAAAGAGCGGTACTGGCCGGAGAAGCCAATCGTCAACCGTCAACCGTCAACCGTCAGCCAACAAAGTCTTCATCCCATGATAGACAGCAATGAATCCACTTTGGAGGAGCAGTGTTTTAAGAAGGTTTTTCAAAAAGAAGACTTTTATCTGAAAGATCATATTGTGGGCGGAGAAGTTCTTCTGCCCGGGGCTGCTTTCCTGGAAATGGCAAGAGCTGCAGGAAATCTGGCTCGGAGAACATTGAGAGTAAAGAGGCTCACCAGCGTGATTTGGACTGCTCCGCTCAAAATCGGAGATACACCCAAAGAGGTCTTTATCAGCCTGTGGCCTGATGAAGAGAGGGTCGAATATGAGATGGTGACGATCTCTGACGGAAATGGACATCGGCAGGTTCATGCCCGGGGAAAGCTGATCTATGAAAATGATCGTCTTGCCGACGCAGAAAGGGTTGATATTGAGGCGATCCGAGACCGCTGTCCAGAGCGGATGACACCTGAAGAATGTTATTCGCTGTTTCAGGCCCGGGGACTCCGTTACGGTCCCGCGTTCCAAACCATTGAGGACCTGTGGTTCAACGGTTCCGAGGCATTATCCCATCTGAGATTGCCGCAGCAGTTCCGGAACGATTTTCACCGATTTGTCCTGCATCCCTTATTAACTGACGGGGCATGGCAGACGCTCATCGGACTGGCGGACAGAAGCACGGAGGGAACACTTTATGTTCCTTTTGCATTGGGAGAGACAATAGTTATAAGGCCGCTGACCCAGGCATGTTATGCTTATGCGTCCGATTCTTCCGGAGGGTCCCGGGTCAGAAAATTCAATATTGATATTCTGGACGAAACAGGGCAGGTGCTTGTGAAAATGAAAGAGTTTTCCATGAAGGCTGTTTCGGACGCTAATACGGCGAATGATGATAATATGCTGCAATTGTTACACCGGCTGGCGCAAGGGGAAATAAATACTGAGGATGTCCGTTTGAGGGTATGAATGAAAATGAGGTTGCTTAATCTGGATAAAAATGAAATCATCAGGATGGTGGAGCGTCGAGAGATAACGCCTGAAGAGGGTTTTCAACGCATCAAAACGCTTGAGCGTGACAAGGCCAAAGCGCACTCAAAAACAGTCTGCTACCATGATATATGGGAAAAAACCGGTACTCATGCTGTAACCGGCAGAAAAATTTCAGGTAATGTGCTTGTTTTTGATGATAGCGAAACCGTAAGCCATGCCCTGAAAGAACATCCTGAAACAACCGGAGAGGTTGTCTTGGTGAAGTCGGGTGAAAATTATGGGATGCCGAATGCTCAGACGTATTCTCTCAATCCGGGACGGGCGGAAGATTATCACAGATTGCTGACATCGCTCAGAGAACAGAACCGGATGCCGGAATATATTATCCATCTGTGGTCACAGGAGCGTTTCTCTTTATCAGACGCGGGCAAATATGATGAGAACAGGCTGACGCGGGGGATAGAAAAAAGTTTTTATTCCCTCTTTCTTCTCAGCAAAGCTCTGATAGAACAGAAACCGGTTGGAACCATAGAAATTCTGTATGTTTATCCCGATTCAAAAGATAAACCGCAGCCCCAGTATGCGGCCATTGGAGGATTCGCCAAAACGCTCCGCCTGGAAAATCCGAAACTGATCTGCAAAACCGTTGCCCTGCCTGATCTTTCCCGAACGGCGGATATCCTTATTTCCGAATTCCAATCCACGGACGGCATCGAGGTCCGCTATAAAGAAGATCAGCGGCAGGTGAAGCGTCTGGAAGTGGCTGAATTGCTACCCGGAGATGATCCGATGCCGACTCTGCTCAGGGAGAAAGGCGTCTATCTGCTGACTGGCGGCGCAGGCGGCCTGGGGCGTATTTTTGCGGAGTATCTTGCTGACCGGGTGAAGGCACGGCTCGTGCTGACCGGACGTTCCGAACCGGGAAAAAGCCTTGATGCCCTGACCCTGAGACTGAAAGAACTGGGATCCGAGGTTATTTATGTCCGGGCAGATATCTCAAAGCGAGATGATGTGAAGGCACTGATGACCCGGGCAAAATCCCAATTTAAAGAGGTTAACGGGATTATCCACGGGGCCGGTGTGATCCGGGATGCCTATATTCTGAAAAAAAACCCGGCGGATATATCCTCGGTGCTGGCACCGAAGGTCTTTGGCCCACTCTGGCTTGACGAGGTTTCAAAAGAGGAACCTCTGGACTTTTTTGTGATGTTTTCTTCCATTGCCTCGGTTTTGGGGAGTATAGGGCAATGTGACTATGCTTATGCAAACAGTTTCATGGATCATTTTGCAGAGATGCGGGAGAGACTGAGGTCCGAGAAACATCGCAATGGGCAGACAATTTCCATCAACTGGCCCCTGTGGCGGGATGGGGGAATGCATCCTGACAAAGAGACAGAGGCGTGGATGAAAAGAAATACAGGCTTGGAACTGTTAGCCGGCGACAGCGGTATCAGGGCATTTGAAGCGGTATTGAACGCGGGCCGCACCCGGATAATGGTGACCTACGGAGAGGCGGATAAGATAAAAAACACTCTGAATGCTGTCGGTTGGAACATATCGGCCTCCCCAGGTTTGCAGAACTTCAAAGGTCTTCAAAGTCGTAAACGGTCCGATACACGCGGCAGAGAGGCAGATGGCTTACAAGAGGGGGCTGAGAATTATTTTAAAAAATTTTTATCTGAAACACTCAGAATCCCCGTATCCAGAATCCGCAGCCATGAGCCTCTGGAAAAATACGGGATAGATTCAGTTATGATCATGGACCTGACCCGTGAGCTGGAAAAAAACTTCGGCGAACTTTCAAAGACACTCTTTTTTGAATATCAGACCCTTACGGAGCTGGCTGCTTATTTTGCGGATAACCACGGGGAGAGGCTGGCTGAACTGTCATTCCCGCGAAAGCCGGAATCCGCTTCTGAAACTCCGGATTTAACGGACCCGCGTCGCCGTTTTTTCTCTTCAGACAAATCTTCAAATGAAAGTCCTGAACTGCCGTTCCAACGGAAGCGGAAAACCACTGCTGTTTATCCGGACTTTCATATAAAAGAGGAAACCCTTCCTGCTTATGAGAAAGCAGCCACAGAAGAAGCCATAGCAATCATCGGCATTAGCGGACGATATCCCATGGCCGGAAATCTGACCGAGTTTTGGGAGAATTTGAAAGCTGGCAAAGATTGTATCTCAGAGATACCCGCGGACCGATGGGATTATCATCAATTTTACGACGCGGATAAAGAAAAGCAGGGAAAAATTTACACGAAATGGGGTGGGTTTATTGACGATGTGGACAAATTTGACGCCCTGTTTTTCAATATTACGCCGAGAGAGGCGGAAGTGACGGATCCTCAGGAGCGTCTCTTTTTGGAGACGGTATGGCACACTCTGGAAGATGCCGGCTACAGCAAGACGAGTCTGTGGGGGCATCAGGTGGGTGTCTTTGTGGGAGTCATGTGGGGGGAATACCAGTTGTTCGGGCCTGAGGCGGTATTCGCAGGATATCCGATGATTCCGGGATCGTCTTATGCATCTGTTGCCAACCGGATATCCTACTATTTCAATTTCAGCGGACCGAGCATTGCATTGGACACCATGTGCTCCTCTTCCATCACGGCAATTCACCTTGCGTGCCAGAGCCTCAGGCTGGGAGAAAGCCGGGTGGCAGTTGCCGGCGGGGTCAATGTCTCAATACATCCTCAGAAATATCTCCAGTTGTGTCAGGGAAGATTTGCTTCAAGCGAAGGACGATGCGGCAGCTTCGGAGAGGGCGGGGACGGGTATGTGCCGGGGGAAGGCGTGGGTGCTGTGTTGCTGAAGCCGCTTTCCCGGGCCGTATCAGACGGGGATCATATCTACGCGGTGATCAGAGGAAGTTCTTTAAATCACGGAGGGAAGACGAATGGCTATACCGTGCCCAATCCGAATGCACAGGCAGCCCTGATATCCGATGTGATCAGAAAGACGGGCATCGCCCCGGGGACGATCAGTTACCTGGAAGCGCACGGCACGGGAACCGTGCTGGGTGATCCCATTGAAATCACCGGCCTGCTGAAAGCCTTCAGAACGTTTACTCAGGAAAAGCAGTACTGCTCCATAGGCTCTGTCAAATCAAATATCGGACACTCAGAATCCGCGGCCGGGATTGCCGCGCTGACAAAAGTGATCCTGCAGATGAAGCATAAGCAACTGGTTCCCTCGCTTCATGCTGAAACATTAAATCCTCATATTAATTTCAAAAACTCGCCGTTTTATGTTCAGCAGGAGCTTGCAGAATGGACCCGGCCGATTATTGAGGTGAACGGAGAAAAGAGAAGATACCCCAGGCGGGCCGGAATCAGTTCTTTCGGCGCGGGGGGAAGCAATGTGCATCTCATATTGGAAGAGTATGTGAATGAGCCGGAATATGCAGATGAGCGTTCGGACGCGTCTTTGCCGGTTTCGGTCCCCCAATACCCTCAGATCATTGTGATCTCTGCCAAAGATCAGGAGAGACTCGCTGCTTATGCCGGAAAGTTGAAGGCTTTCCTGTCGCCGGATATCTCCTCTGAAGAAATCGGGTCAGCAAAAGAGATCGTACCGGATGAGATATTAAAGACCGTCAGTGAGATGTTATATGTGAGTGAAACGGAGATTGATCCGGATGAGCCGTTTGATGAATACGGTTTGGATGCTGTTGCGTTGAGCAGGCTGGCTGACAGACTCAGCAACATCTGTCCGATGGAAATAACATCCGCGCTGCTCTCTGAGTATTCATCTGTGAGCACGTTGGTTCAATACCTGCTTGACTCCCCTGTCAATAAAGAGACATCCCGAGCCACATCCTTCTCCCCTCCGCCCCTCGCCGCTCTCGCTTACACCTTGCAGTCAGGCCGGGAACCGATGGAGGAGCGTCTGGCCATGGTGGTCTCCGATTCTGATGAACTGAAAGAAAAACTGACGCGGTATATCCGGGGAGAGAGGGATATAGAATCGTTTTATCAGGGAAATGCCCGGGCAGGAGACAATCTTCTGATTGAGGGCAGAGCGGGAAAAGAATTTGTCAGAATTCTTATGGAAGACGGAGAACTTGATAAACTGGCTCGGCTCTGGGTTTCCGGTGCAGAGATTGAATGGAAGCTGTTATATTCTGACAAAACGCCCCGGCGTATCTCCCTGCCCCTCTATCCTTTTGCAAGGGAGCGGCATTGGATCGGAGGCGATGTCCAAGGGGAAAACGACGAAGGAACAGCCGAGGAGAGCGGGCAAGCGATTGTCACCCGCAACCTGAAACCCGCGAGCCGCGAGCCGATAACAGATTATCTCATAGCAGCCATGTCTGCGATTACCCGGCTTGACCCGAAAAGAGTGAATCCTGATTATGATTTTGAAGCTTACGGGCTCGATTCTGTGATGATCGCCCAACTCAACACAGAGCTGGAGCGACAGTTCGGCAGACTCCCGTCAACGCTCTTTTTTAAATATAAGAATCTGAGCTCGCTTGCCGGATATTTTGTCAAAAACCATCCTGAGAAGTCGGCGTCCCTTATCCCGGAGTCGGATGGGGGGACGGACATCAAGACCTCCGAGGTTTTTAAAACCTCGGAGGAAAGCCGGACGATCCCGGGCTCGGATGGGGGGACGGACATCAAGACCGAGGAAAGCCGGACGTTCACCCCGTTCACCGTATGGAAAAGCGGGACTGCGAAATCGCCGGTGCAGTTGCCGACAAACGACGGCATAGCGGTTATCGGCCTCAGCGGGAGATATCCTTATGCTGAGAATATTGACGGGTTCTGGGAGAATTTAAAGGCCGGGCGGGATTGTATTTCCGAAATTCCGAAACAAAGATGGGATTATAAAGCGTATCCCGGAATGTACTGCAAATGGGGCGGTTTTTTGTCGGATGCGGATAAATTCGATCCGTCATTTTTCAATATATCTCCCAATACAGCCCGGTTTATGGATCCTCAGGAACGGCTCTTTCTTCAGACCGCCTGGTCATGTGTTGAAGATGCGGGATATACGCAGAAGCGCCTGGAGAATTCCCAGGCCGGAGACAGGCGGGGAAACGTCGGCGTATTTACGGGAGTTACGTTTAATGATTACCAGCTTCACTCAGCAGCGGAATGGGAGAAAGGAAACATCATTCCCCTGTCTTCACAGATATTTTCGGTGGCAAACCGGGTATCCTATCATCTGAATTTCAGCGGCCCGAGCCTGAGCGTGGATACTGCGTGCTCCTCATCCCTGTATGCGATTCACTTGGCGTGTGAGAGTATCCTGAGACGCGAATGTGATATGGCTGTTGCAGGCGGGGTGAATCTGTCAATGCATCCGGCCAAGTATGTCACCCTGTGCATGTCCCAGTTTGCTGCAAGTGACGGACGGTGCCGGTCGTTCGGAGAGGGCGGGGACGGTTATGTGCCCGGGGAAGGCGTGGGCGCGGTCTTTCTGAAACCGCTGAGAAAAGCGGTGGAAGCCGGGGATCATATTTATGCGGTTGTCAGGGGGACAGCCGTGAATCATGACGGAAAAACTCAGGGCTATTCCGTGCCGAACCCGGTTGCCCAGTCAGAAGTGATCCGGGCAGCAATGACCAAAGCAGATATTCATCCCCGGACCATCAGTTGTGTTGAAGCTCACGGAACAGGAACTGCTTTGGGAGATCCCATAGAGATAACAGGGTTAAGCGATGTTTACGAAGAATATACATCAGAGCGGCAGTATTGCTCAATCGGATCCGTTAAATCGAACATCGGCCATCCTGAAGCGGCTGCCGGCATTGCCCAGATGACAAAGGTGCTGTTGCAAATGAAGCATCAGTCACTGGTTCCATCTTTAATGCACTCCAAAAGGATGAACCCGAATATTGATTTTGAGAACAGCCCTTTTTTTGTTCAGCAGACTCTGGAAAGATGGGAACAGCCGATTGTTCAGAACACGGTCTGCCCGAGGCGTGCTGGCGTCAGCTCTTTCGGAGCAGGCGGGGTGAACGTGCATATCGTCCTGGAAGAATATGCAACGGAAAACGGAAATAATAAAAAAGGGGAGACGCGGGGACGCGGGGGATCGGTCGTTATCCCTTTATCTGCAAAGACCCGGGAGAATCTCCGAACGTATGCGGATCAGTTGAAAACATTTCTGAATCGGAACAACACAAATGGCTCAGGGCTTGAGGATATTTCCTACACCTTGCAGATGGGGCGGGAGGCCATGCCTTTCCGAGCCGCTTTTGCTGTCAGCACCCGGGATGAACTGATTGAAAAGTTAGATGCATACATAAGAAAGGAAGGGGACGCGGAGAGGAAGATTCCATCAAGCGGAACCCGTGCCGAGGAGACCGTTTATCTGGAGAATCTTCTCCGAAAAGGAATGTCAACCGAATTGGCCGAGATTTGGACAAAAGGGGCTGATTTTGAGTGGGACCCGCTTCATACGAATGGAAATAATCCACGGCGGGTCTCTCTGCCAACGTATCCGTTTTCAAAAGAACGCTACTGGGTGTTCGGGGCCGAAGAACCATCCGATTCATCAGAAGATCGAAAGTCGTCTCTGCCGGATTCTGATCCGATTCGGGCAGATGTCGAAGAAACAGACGCTGCGCGTGTGAAGAAACAGAGTGTTTTGGCCTTTGATTTTCTGGAAGAACTGGCGGATGCTCCGGATGAGGAACAGGAGGAGATGCTTGCCGAATTCCTCCAGGAAAAATTGGGAGACATCCTCGGCTTTGCTCCCCCGAATCTGCCTGATTTTGATCAGGGATTTTTTGAAATGGGCATGGAATCGTTGCAGGTTGCACAGTTTCAATCGAATATCGAAAAAGACTTGGGCGTAAAGACCTCTGACACAGCCATATTTGATTATCCGAATATCAGGGCATTTTCAGGCTATCTGATGACCCTGATATCTTATGATGAACTGGATATACCCGATACAGAGCCCCTGTCCGTTACTCTGGACAGTGATACTCCCAAGGATGATTTTCAGGCCGGAGACCCGTACAACGTCTCTCAGGAAGAACTGAATTTACTGATCCCGGATCCGTTGCCCGGGGAAATTCGTAATATGAATGTCGAGGAAGTGGAGAAGATACTGGAATCAGAAATTTCAGGATTGAAGCTCTACATGGATTAGCGATAAGAATAAGGATTTTGGGTCTGTGGCAATTAAGTGCCTGAACATAAATTTTAAGAGCCGGACGGGAATCCCGTCCGGCCTGCGGCCCGGGCAAAAACATTGCGGACGGGATTGCAAATCCCGTCCGGCCTGCGGGAATCCCGTCCGGCCTGCGGCCCGGGCAAAAACATTGCGGACGGGATTGCAAATCCCGTCCGGCAGATTCATAATTCACAATTCACAATTCACAGGAGATAATTTATGAAATATCAGCTGACAGCAGAGAATCAGGCTGAAGAAGATA
>JAOZLU010000002.1:25969-39994 GCA_029934695.1 Desulfobacterales bacterium
AGGAGATAATTTATGAAATATCAGCTGACAGCAGAGAATCAGGCTGAAGAAGATATGCTGAAATCCGAGTTTGCAGCGTTCAAGCCTTCTATTGACGTTTCCATACCGCTGATTCAGACACGTGCGATCATGGCCGGTGATCGTCTGGGGCTGTTCAAAGCGATTGGAAACGAATCTCACACCGCAACGCAGATTGCCCGGACACTGTCGCTGGATGCCAGAGGCGTGGAACTGATGCTTCGCGTACTGGTTTCCGCAGGGTATGTGAATTTGGACGGAGATCAATACAGTGTAACTGAACTGACACGCAACACGCTTCTGCCTGACAGTCCTGCACGATTGACGGGGCAGATGGCTTATGCCTATATTCGATGGAGTCTTCTTGACAGCTTCGAAGAGGTGATGAAGACGGGAAAAGGGGCTGATCTTTATCGTAAACATCTGAGAACTCCGGAAAAGTGGGCGATTTATCAGCAGGCAATGCTGGACATCGCCCGGACAGTTGCCCCGGGGGTGGCCGCGGCCGTGCCTGTCAAACCGGACGCACGGAAAATGATTGACATCGGCGGTGCTCACGGGCTTTACGGCGCATTGATCTGCCGCAGGAATCCGCCCATGCAGTCTGTGGTTCTGGATCTGCCCGGAGCGGTTGAATCGTCTCGGGAACTGGCCCGCTCAGAGGGAATTGACGATGTGGTAAGCTTCCGGCCCGGCAGCGCGTTGGAAGATGATCTCGGGCAGGACTATGATGCCGCATTTATCGGAGGAGTGATCCATCATTTCACAACTGCCCAGAATCAGGCGCTTCTTCGCCGGCTCAGGGGTGTGCTCACAACAAATAGTACAGTAACCATTTTTGATGTCAGCCCCTCTGAACCTGATGAGAATCCTGATTTGTTTCGGGATGCTTTTTCACTGCTTTTTTATATGAATACCGGTACCCAGTCCTATACGCCATCGGACTGCATTGCCTGGATGAAATCCGCCGACCTTGCTGATATCGCCGAGGTGGAACTCGGGTCGATGTCAGGCATGGGACATTTTATGGTGACAGCCCGGGTTCAGTGACAGCAGAAGGCTTCAGAGTCGGGAAAATGACAGCGGATCGGAGGATGGAACGGATATCCGGTCAATCCTGAAATCCAATGTCATATTGCCCGGGAAAAACCGCGGAAGGCTTCAGTGCCGGGAAGATGACAGCGAACCGGAGGATGGGACGGATATCCGGTCAATCCTAAAATCCGATGTCATATTGTCTGGGAGAAACCACAAAAAGCGTTAGAAGCAGGAATATTCAATATCCGCTTACGTTCAACTATAAGTTCAAGTTCACGTTTAAGTTCAAGTTTAAGTTCAAGTTCATAATGAGGAAAACCGATGATATCGGATATAAATCAGAATAGCAGAGAAACACTGCTAAAGCGTTCGCTTCATACCATCCGGACGTTAAGAGAGAGATTGGACGAAAAGGAAAAAGCGCACAAAGAACCGATTGCCGTTATCGGAATGGCGTGCAGATTCCCGGGCGGATGTACGACTCCGGAGGCATTCTGGACGTTTCTGAAGGAAAAAGGGGACGGAATCATTGACATACCTTCTGACAGATGGGATATTGACGAATTTTATGACCCGAATCCCAGTGCAGGAAAGATATATATCCGGCAGGCCGGTTTTCTCCAGGAAGATGTGGGCGGATTTGATGCCCGTTTTTTCAGGATATCACCGGCAGAGGCGAGGGAAATGGACCCCCAGCATCGTCTGCTTCTGGAAGTCACATGGGAGGCCCTGGAAAGAGCCGGTCAGAATATAGAACAGCTGAAAGGAAGTCAGACCGGAGTGTTTGTCGGAATCATCGGTTCAGAGTATGACATACTTCCCCGTGATCCGGCAAAGATGAATTCATACACAGGAACGGGTACGGTCTCCTGCATTGCCTCGGGCCGGATATCATACATTCTGGGAGTTCACGGCCCTTCCCTATCTATAAACACAGCATGTTCTTCCTCCCTGATCAGCGTTCATTATGCCTGTGAGACGCTGAGAAAAGGTGAATGTGACATGGCTCTGGCCGGAGGGGTGAATATGATGCTGTCCCCTGCTGCGATCATCTCCCTTTGTCAGATGGGCGCGCTGGCAAAAGACGGGAGATGCAAGCCGTTTGACGCGGCCGGAGACGGCTATGGACGAGCCGAGGGATGCGGAATGGTGGTGCTGAAGCGGCTTTCGGATGCTGAAAAGGACGGAGATCAGATTCTGGCGATGATACGCGGGGAAGCGATGAATCATGACGGCCCTTCGAGCGGGCTGACCGTTCCCAGCAAAGCGGCTCAGAGAAACCTGATTCTTTCGGCTCTGAAGAAAGCAGGGGTATCCCCGGAGGATATCGGCTATCTCGAATCCCATGGAACAGGAACGTCCCTCGGAGACCCCATTGAGATGGAAGCGGTAAACGAGATTTTCGCCAATGGAAGACCGAGAGAAAACCCGCTGATTATCGGGAGCGTAAAGGGGAATATCGGACATTTGGAAAGCGCGGCAGGGATAGCCGGTCTGATCAAGGTGATATTATGTCTGAACCACAGGGAAATCCCGCCGAATATTCATCTAAATACCTTGAACCCGAGGCTCCGCTTTGAAAAGATACCTGCCCGTGTCCCCACAGACCTGATGCGCTGGGACCCGGGTGAGGGAAAACCGAGAATTGCAGGGATCAGTTCATTCGGTTTCAGCGGCACCAATGCCCACATTGTTTTATCGGAAGCCCCTCCTGCACATTCGGTGGCCGAGGCAGACAAACCGTCTTTTATCATAACGCTTTCAGCGAAAAGCGACACCGCTTTAAATCGGCTGATCCGTGCGTATAAAGATTATCTGGAAAATCATCCGGATCAGGACATCGGAGATATCTGCTGCACGGCAAATACAGGCCGGGCTCATTTTTCCCATCGGGCCGCATTTGTTGCCCCGGATAAAAGGGGGATGCAGGAACAAATGGAGCACCTTTTGTCCGGCAATCAGGAGACACCTCATGTTTTTCTCGGAAAAATCGGGAAAGGCGCACGCCCCAAGGTTGCTTTTATTTTCAGCGGGAATACGGATGGCATATTCGATACAGCAAAAGAACTCTTTGAAACCTTTCCTTTTTTTCAAAAGATCATACAATCCTGTGACGGACTGTTTGAGTCCGGTTCAGGGGGGACGATTTCGGAATGGCTGCTCAGTGACAGACGCGGCGTGAACCGGCCGGGTATAAAAGAAGCCTGCCTTTTCTCAACAGAATACGCCCTGAGCTGTTTATTGGAATCTTATGGCATCCGTCCGACTGCTGTTTTCGGTGAAAGGACCGGCGGCGTGTATGCCTCAGCCTGTGCGGCAGGTGTGATGACGCCTGAAACCGCGCTGACATACATTTCCGAAACAGCCCGCGTGCTGGCGCGAAAAGCAGACATGAAAAGTATCCGGGTGTCTGCGAAAAAAGAAGTTGTCGAAAATCTGCTCCGGGAATACCGGGGAGAAGTTCGGATTGCCGGGATATACGGGCCGGCTGACATAGTTGTGACCGGCCCCGCCGAATTTGCGGACAAGGCCCTGGCCCGTTTTAAAGAAAAGAATTTTGAAGTCCCTGAAATTCAGGAGGAGGGGTGGCCGTGTCCGTTGTATGAAGCATACTCGGAGGAGTTTAAAAACGGCGTTTCAGGGCAGGCATATAACGCCCCCCGATATCGGTTTGTCTCAGCATCTTCAGGCCGGCCCGTTAAGAAAAAGGAACTGACAGCGTCGTCTTTCTGGCAGAAACAACCGGTCTCCCCCATTGAGTTTGAGAAAGGGATGGCGAGCCTTTATGAACTGGGGTGCCGCATTTTTATTGAAATCGGATCAGAATCCGACCTTCTGAAAAAAGCTGAAAAGTGCCTTCCGGAATCGGGAGATCAGAACCTTTATCTGCCGTCCCTCCGATCCGGCAGATTGTGGGAAACACTGCTCCAAAGCCTCGGCCGGCTGTATTGTGCAGGGGTGGATATCCAGTGGGAGAATCTGGATCAGGATGAGAACCGGCAAAAAGTCATCTTGCCGACCTACCCTTTTGAGAGAAAACGATACTGGATTCCGGTACTCCCCTTTTCATCCGGGCAGGCGAATACGAATTCGGCAACATCTGCGGAACAGAAAAACGATGATTACACCCGCGATCCGCTGGAAGGAAAACAGGTGCTTTCGCTGCTGAATAAAAACGGATTTGAATATCAGTATTTTATGAGTCAGGAGAGACTTCCCGAGCTGAAGGATACGCACGGTATTCTCCATCTGGGCTACTACCAGGAGATGTTGTGCAGAGCCGTCAGCGCATCTTATGACGCGGCCGCGTATATGGTTAGGGAAATAGAATTTCTGACCGCTCTGGTTATTTCAGATGCCGCTCCAAAGACAGTTCATCTCTTCTTGGACCCGAGTGAAAAGGGCGGCGTGAAATTTCAATTTCTCAGCAGGGATGCCCGGGACCGACAATGGAATATGCATGTCAGGGGAAGCCTGCAACTGAACAAAAGAACAGCCTCTCCTGAATTATCATCGGAGTCATTTCTTGAGATTAAAAAGCGATGTCCGAAAAACTGTTCCGGTCCGGCTTTTTATCAAAAAATGCAGGAGCGGGGGATTCATCTGGGAGTCAGCGTTCAATGGGTGCATGAACTCTGGTACAGGGACGGCGAGGCCCTTGCACGGTTCAGCATGCCGAAAAATGTGAAAACAGGCAAGGCTTACAGATTACAAATCCATCCCGGGGTTCTGGATGCATGCGCCCAAATTTTTCACGCGGCACTCCCTGAAAATATTCCTGCGGACATGAGATATATGGTGACCGAATGGAAAGATGTTGTTTTTGCCCGGGGCGGAATGGACGGAAACCTGTGGTGTCATATCCTTTTCCATGAAAATCCGGATCAGGACGGAGACCTTCAGGGAGAGATTCATCTGTTTGACAATGACGGCAAACGGGTTGTTCTGGTCCGGGAAAACCGGATGAAAGGACTGAGCAGTGCCAGAGCGGAGGCCCTGAAAGAGATTGCAGAGACCGCAGGAAAATCCCGGCAGAAAGGCACGAACACGGAGATGCTCGAAAAGCTCGGAGTTGCTTCCCCGGAACAGAAAAACGATCTGATGACAGCGTATTTCCGGGAAATCATGGCGGAGATACTGGAGATGTCCTTCTCAGAGCTTGATGTGAAAGAACCCCTGAGTCATCTGGGCATGGATTCACTGGTGGGACTCAAGTTCAAAGCAACGGTCGAAGAGGATCTGGATATCGTGATTCAGATGGAAGACCTGATCCAGGGCCCGAGTGTCTCCGAACTGGCGGAAAATGCACTGCTGTCATGGAAAGGTGAAACAGATCGGAATATCGGAGAACCGGAAAAAACGGAGAAAACATCTTCCAGCCGGGTGGACAGGGAGTCATGGTTTGCTTATCGCAGAATCAGACCGGAATCAACACTCCGTCTGTTCTGCTTTCCTTATGGCGGGAGAGGTGCCTCATTATATCGCAAATGGCAGGAAAAACTGCCGGACCATATTGAAGTCTGTCCCATACAACTCCCGGGCCGGGAAAACCGGTTCAAAGAAGTACCGCCAATCTGCATAGAAGAGATGACAGACATACTGGAAGAGGTGCTCAGGCCCGATCTGGACCGGCCTTATGCTTTTTACGGGCACAGCGCGGGGGCCCTGATTGCGTTTTGGCTGGCCCGCCGGCTGCAGAGGACTTGTGATATCAGGCCGACCCATCTGTTTGCAGCTGCATTTTCTTCTCCCCTGGTACCGAACCGGTTCCTGATTAAGAAGATTCAGGATATTCGTTCCGCAGGCTTCCAGGGAATTCCGAAACCGGATGAGATTACGGATGCATGTGTTGACCGATTATTTGATGCGATGGTGGAACCGGGCTTTGAAAACATATTCGAGAGAACCCGGGAGGTGATGGTGCGAAGCGCAGCAGCCCTTAAAATGGTGGAGAGTCATTATAGCCGACCCAAAGCCGAGGACCCCTTTGATATTCCCATAACGGCGTTTCACGGCAATAATGATCCCTTTTTGACCGGAGATGAGGTGGAGGCATGGAAAGAGACAACCACAGGCCCGTTTAAATACCACATATTAGTGGGAGATCATTTCTTTTTACACGAAGATCAGTCAGAAAAGGCGCTTTTGTCGCTGATCACCCAGGACCTGAACACGGAGATTTGAAAAATGAAAGAACTGAACCATATTCCCAAAAGGAAAAAATGTATTTTAATTTCCCCCCCCGAGCTGGACAAATCCTGCCCGAGGGGGATATTATCCCTTGGAACTTTTCTTGAGTCCAAAGGATATCCCACAGCGGTGATTCCTTTATCCTATTATCTGGACTTTGATGCTCAGTATTCCTCTGAAAAGCTCAGGTCGGTTCTGGGAGATATCATCCGGGAGAATGATCCGATAATGATCGGCGTCAGTTGTATGACTTCCGATTATCGGACCTCTGCGAATATCCTGAAAATCTGCAAGGAACTGAATGAAACCCTTGTCACGGTCATGGGGGGGATCCATCCGACATTTCTGGACGAGGACTGTATCCGTCTGCCGGCTGCGGATATTGTTGTCCGGGGCGAAGGCGAGTGGACCCTGCTCGAACTGATATCAGCCCTGGAAAACGAGGCTGATCTGCATAAAATCAATGGGCTTACGTTCAAGGAGAACGGCGATAGCATCCGGACCCCGAATCGTGAATTGGGAAATCTGGATGAACTGCCGCCCCTTGATTTCGGACTCCTGCCTCATGATTTCATGGAACAGTCGCTGGTCTTCGGCATGTTGAGCCGGGGATGCGCGTTTAACTGCCGTTTCTGCGCGGACAAACGGTTCTGGAAAAAGGTGAGACCTTTTCCTGTGGGCCATATTATCCATGAGATGGAAACATTGAGCCGTACTTACAACAATCCCATGACCGCGCTCGAAGATAATATGGTGTATATCGGATCCAAACGGTTTTCCGAGATGTGTATGGAAATCAAGACCCGAAAGATACCCCTCGGCCCCGGTTTTTATGTGATGACAAGGGTTGATTCCATTGTTGACGATCAGGGGCTGAAAGATATGGAGGGAACAGGCATCCAGTACGTCCTGGTGGGGATCGAAAGCGGTTCCCCGAATGTTCTCAAGATGATGAATAAGAAAACAACGCCTGAGATCATTATTGCCGGATGTGAAAAACTGAGGGAATATAACCGGAATCCCACCAGTATATGGATACTCGGGCACCCGGGCGACAATGCTGAGGAATCAGAGCGTTCCCTGGAACTGTTGGAACATCTCCTCATGAGAGACCTGCTCCATTCCGCGCATTTCACTTATTTTATCCCGTGGCCGGGTACGCTGTTTTTTGAAGAGCCGGAGAAACATGGTATTGAGATATTGACCAAAGAGTGGTCAACCTGGGGATATCGCGAGAAGGACGGCAAAAGGCGGCCGCTGTGTCAGTTGAAAGACTTTTCAGCTGATGAAATGACAAAGTGGTATTATAAGGCAAATAAAATAATAACTGAGTATTCGGCCCACCCTGACTGGTTAGTTGAAGCAGGGCTTTCCCTGGGAACGAATCGTAAGAATTAGTGAATCAGGAATTCTCAATTTCTGATTCTTGCAAGGAGAGTTGAATGGAAAAGCTGAACAGCGTCCCTGAAAATAAAAAGTGTGTTTTGATTTCACCCCCTGAGTTTGGCAAATACGCCCCGAGGAACCTTTTATCGCTTGTGGGTTATCTTGAAAGCAAAGGATATCCCTCGGCCGTGATTCCTTTATCGTATTATTTGGACTTTGATCCTGGGTATTCTCCTGAAACGCTCAGAGCGGTTCTCGCGGATATCATTGATAAGAATGACCCGCTGGTGATCGGTGTCAGTTGCATGACCTCCGATATTTACAGCGGCAAGAGAATTCTGGAGATATGCAAGGAACTGAACGAGAATATTGTCACGCTTATGGGAGGGATTCATCCCACTTTTATGGACGAGGACTGTATCCGTCTGCCGTATGTGGATATTGTTGTCCGGGGTGAGGGGGAGTGGACCCTGCTTGAGCTGATGCCGGCTCTGGAAAACGGGTCTGATTTGCATGATATCAAAGGACTTACCTTGAATGAAAATGGCAATATTGTCCGCACGCCGGATCGTCCCATGGGTGATCTGAATGAACTGCCGCCCATAGATTTCGGTCTTTTGCCTGATGCCTTTGTCCGGGAGTGCAATGTGATGGGCATGATGAGCCGGGGATGTGCGTTTAACTGTGCTTTTTGCGCGGACAAGCGATTCTGGAAGACAGTGAGGCAGTTGCCGGTGAGTCACACGATCCGTGAAATGGAAACATTGAGCGTTACTTATGACAACCCCATGACGGCCATCGAAGATAATATGGTATATATCGGGTCCAAGGAATTTTCCCAGGTGTGCGCGGAGATAAAAGAGCGGAAGATAAAGCTCCGACCGGATTTTTATGTTCTGACAAGGGTTGATATGATCGTTGACGAACAGGGGCTGAAAGATATGGAGGGGACCGGGATTGAAAATGTCATTTTGGGGATTGAGAGCGGTGCGCCCAATGTTCTCAAGATGATGAACAAGAAAACAAATCCCGATGTGATCATTTCCGGCTGCCAAAAACTTAGGAATCATGGCTTGCAGCCCATTGGTGTGTGGATGATCGGGCATCCCGGAGACACTCCTGAAGAGACGGACCGCTCTTTGGAACTGATGTCCCATCTTTTAGATAACGATCTGATGCATGCGGCGCATATCACTTATTTTATCCCGTGGCCCGGTACCTGCTTTTTTGATGAGCCGGAGAAATACGGCATTGAGATTTTATCAGATGACTGGGCAACATGGGATTATTATGAAGAGGATGGTATAAGACGGCCCATATTTCAGTTAAAAGACTTTTCTGCTGACGAGATGACGGCTTATTATTACAAGGCTTATGAGATTGTGGAGGAAAAAGGGGCACTTCCCTTCTGGTTCGATGTGGGACTTATAGGAAAGGACCGGGGGTGTGTCCAGGATTTTCGGTATAGTGATTAGATTCAGGTTTGTCCCGGCATGATTTTTGCGTCGAAAGTTCCCTGCCGGACGGGGTTGCAAGCGTCGAAAGTTCCCTGCCGGACGGGGTTTGCAACCCCGTCCGCAACGGTTGTGCGGTACGGAGAACATTTCGGACTAAGCGTCGAAAGTTCCCTGCCGGACGGGGTTTGCAACCCCGTCCGCAACGGTTGTGCGGTACGGAGAACATTTCGGACCAAGCGTCGAAAGTTCCCTGCCGGACGTCGCCCCTATGGGGCTTGGATCGGAGCTTCCCCTAAATCCGTTATAATCAGTGTTTTTATTTAATCATATTTTGTTTAGGAATAACTCAAATGAAAGAACTGAACAGCGTTTCCGGAAAAAAAAAATGTGTTTTAATTTCTCCCCCTGAACTCGGCAAATTCTGTCCGAGGGGGCTCTTGTCAATTGCCACCTGTCTTGAATCCAAAGGCTATCCGACAAGGGTCATTCCCTTATCGCATTACCTGGAGGCTGAGACCCGCTACTCTCCTGAAAAGATCAGCGCCGTTCTGGAAGATGTTATCCAGGAGAACGATCCTTTTCTGATCGGCATCGGCAGTATGACTGCCGATTATCATACCTCTGCAGATATCCTGAAAGTCTGCAAAGAGTTAAATGAAAATATCATCACTGTCATCGGCGGGATGCATCCCACGTTTACAGATATGGAATGTATCAATCAGCCATATACTGATATCGTTGTCCGGGGTGAAGGGGAATGGACCCTGTCCGAACTGGTATCGGCTTTGGAAAACGGGTCTGATTTGCATCATATCAAAGGACTGACTTTCAGGGAGAATGGCAAAATTGTTCGGACCCCTGACCGTCCGCTGGGAGAGCTGGCAGAACTGCCGCCCCTGGATTTCGGACTCCTGCCGTCCGAATTTGTCCGAAATTCTTATGTCATGGGCATGTTGAGCCGGGGATGTGCATTTAACTGTTATTTCTGCGCGGACAAGCCGTTCTGGAAAAGAGTGAGGCATTTTCCAATCACGCATGTTCTCCATGAAATGGAAGTATTAAATCATTCATACAAGAATCCCATGATGGGAATCGAAGATAATATGGTGTATATCGGATCCGATCATTTTTCCGAGCTGTGCGCGGAAATAAAACAGCGGAAAATAAAGCTCGGTTCCCATTTCCACGTTCAGACCCGGGTGGATTCAATTGTTAACGATCAGGGACTCAGGGATATGAAGGGAACCGGTATTCAACATGTTGTCATAGGGATCGAAAGCGGTTCTCCCAAGGTGCTGAAACTGATGAACAAGAAAACAAGTCCTGAAATGATCATCTCCGCGTGTGAAAAATTCCGGGAACATGATCTTTTGCCCATCGGCGTATGGATGATCGGGTATCCGGGAGACACCCCTGAAGAACAGGGGCGTTCTCTGGAACTGTTGCAGTATCTTTTGGAGAGAGATTTGCTCAAGTTCGCCAGTTTCAGTTATTTTGTCCCCTGGCCCGGTACACGGTTTTTTGAAGATCCGGAAAAATACGGGATTGAGATATTAGAGGATGACCGGTCAACCTGGTATTATTGCGAGGAAGAGGGCAGAAGGTATCCTATGTGTCAGTTGAAAGACTTCTCTGCTGACGAAATGGCTGCCTGTTATCAAAAAAGCTTTGAGATTATAAGCAAATATTCAGCGATGCCCTTTTGGAAACGGGAAACCGAATCCGGAACGACTTCAATCGCTTTCAAAGACCTTTCATAATGCTTATTGTCCATGAGGTTGCCTTATCGGGGACACGGGATGCAGGAAAGCAGGAGCGATTGGAAGAGGACGGGTCAAATTGGAACTTCCGGCGTAGGACAGGAGGAAGGGAAATCGGAACCACAAAATCCGTTAAAACCAGGAATGTTGTTTGAAATTATTAATGAAACAAGCAAGTGCGAAATATGTCGAAATTATCTGAAAAAAGGTCGGCAACAATTCCGGCCTCGGAGGGATACCTCGTTGTTGATACAAAGAAATGCCAGGGATGCATGACATGCATGCTCGTGTGTACTTTGGTCCATGAGGGGAAAGAGAATCTTACACTCTCCGGAATTCAGGTCATCCAGAATCCTTTTGAGAAATTTCCGAATGATCTGACAGTTGAACAGTGCAGACAGTGTGCAATGCCCCGCTGTGTGGAAGCCTGTCCGACCGGGGCGATTCATGCGGACAGTCAAAATGGAAACGTAAGACGCATAAACGCCGAAGAATGTACCGGATGTATGGCCTGCGTTGAAGCCTGTCCCTTTCCGACCAGCAGAATATTATGGGATTCTGAAAAAGAACAGGCCCGGAAATGTGATCTTTGTGCTGACACCCCGTATTGGCATGAAAAAGGCGGACCTGGGGGCAGGCAGGCATGTGTGGAATTATGCCCGGTGAATGCCATTAAGTTTACACGAAAGATGCCGATAAAGGATACGGATGCCGATAAAGGATACAAAGTCAATCTGAGAGGAAGCGGCTGGCGGAACCTTGGATACAGTGATCAGTGACAACCGTCAACCAATAACCGTCAACCAACAACCGTCAACTAACAATCGTCAATATGAACGGATATACAGGCAAAATTTTACGGGTGAATCTGACCTCAGGAAAAACCTCGGTCATACCGACTCAGAAGTATGAACAATGGGGCGGCGGCCATGGTATGGGCTCAGCCATTTTCTGGGATCTGGCAAAGGAGAAGGCCATCAGCGGGTTTGATCCCCGGAATGTGGTCACGATTATGACCTCGCCCTTATCCGGTACACTGGTTCCGGGCGCATCAAGTCGGACTGAAGTTCAGGGCATCGGGCCGCACACTTCTCCCATTGAATGGTTTACCAGGAGCAATTTCGGCGGAAGATTCAGTCCCATGCTGAAATATGCCGGGTGGGACGGCATTGTGATTGAAGGACGGGCTGACAAACCGGTCTGGCTTGATATCAGGAATCAGGATGTAAACATCAATGACGCCGGGGAGCTATGGGGTATGGACACATGGCAGACCCAGGAAGAAATATGGCGGAGAGTGGTCGGGTCCCGAAAATCAGAAGGATGGACGGTGCTGGGTTCGGAAGAAGACGGTCCCAGAACGACCCAGATGCCTGCTGTGCTGACCATCGGTCCCGCGGGAGAGAATCTGAGCAGGATCGCCTGCCTGATACACGACGCGGGACATGCCTCGGGCCAGGGCGGATTTGGCGGTGTATGGGGATCCAAAAATCTGAAGGCCATCAGCGTCATCGGAACCGGGAGCGTCAATATTGCGAATCCGGGAGCATTGATTCAGGCTTGCTTATGGGCACAGAAAAAATACGGGCTTGACCTTGATCATCCGGACGAGTCCTGGTATTCCTGGCACGGCCCCAGAATGCCGCAGTTTGTCCTCTGGGAAAGGCGAAAGGATGCCAGGCTCAAAGCATGTATCGGGTGCCATCTGGGATGCAGGGAGATCAGCAAATCAGGTTTGGGAAATGAATCGGTATGTGTGCCCACGACCTTTTACAGGGACGCGGATAAGGAAAGACACAAGGGACGTCAGACAGAAGCCGTTTATATTACATCGGATTTACTCCAAAAATATGGCATCAATGCGTATGAGGCATTCAAGGGGCTTTACTATATCAAAGCCCTGAATGAGATGGGCGTTCTCGGTCCGGGTAAGCAAATTGACTGCGATCTTGACTTCAGCCAGTTCGGCGAGACCGGATTTGTTGAAAAATTTCTGAAGATGACAGCCTGCAGGGAAGGCAGAGGAGATGATTTTGCCGAAGGATTTTACCGGGCGGCAAAGCAATGGGGCAGACTGGAACAGGATTTGAAAACCGGCTTGCTGGAATATCCTTATTGGGGATTGCCGGAGCATGGGTGCGATCCGAGAACCCAGGTCGAATGGGGTTACGGAACCATTCTCGGAGATCGGGATATCAGCGAACACGATTTCAGCTCGCTTTCCCTGTGGGTCAGCAAGATGAAGCAGAAAGGATTCACGGTGCCGTTTCCGGCAGAACAGGCAGTGAAACTCTTTACTGAAAAAATGACCCCTTTTGAGGGCGATATGCAGATGCTCGACTACAGTACCGATAACATCTATTCCGAACATATTGCCAAACTTGTGGCCTGGCACCGGTATTACACCCGCTTCTGGAAGCAGTCCCTCCTATTCTGTGAGATGCGATGGCCCGATTTTATTAACAGCAAATCTCCTGATCTCCGGGGGCTTACAGGAGAGGGAGAGCCGAAATTCTTCAATGCTGTGACCGGAAAGAATTTCAGCTTTTCAGACGGCATTCGTCTGGGAAGGAAGATATGGAATCTTGACAATGTCATCTGGGCTGTCCAGGGCCGTCACAGGGACATGGTCTCTTTCGCAGATTATATTTATACGAAGCCGTTTGAAGGGAATCGCACGTTTCCCGAATATTACGCACCCGGGCTGAAAAATGGGAAATGGGATTATATTCTCCTCAACGGCCGGCACCTTGACAAAACAGAATTTGAGAAATTCAAAACCAGATATTACAAACTCGAAGGGTGGGATATCCACACCGGCCGGCCCCTGAAAAAGACTCTTGAATCTCTGGGGCTTGCCCATATTGCTGATACATTTATCCCTCCGCTCCCGCGGGATTGCTGAATCCCGCGGTTTGGCGGCTCGGATTTGGCAATCCGAGCCGAGCAGGAGGGGGGCCCGAGCCGAGCAGGAGGGGGCCCGAGTCGAGCAGGAGGGACTATATTTGCCTCCCTTTGCTCCCGCCGGATTGCTAAATCCGGCGGTTTGGCGGCTCGGATTTTTCCCCATATACATCAAGCTAAAATTGCCGGATGGACCGAGATTGCCGGACGGACCAAGATTGCCGGACGGGGTTTGCAACCCCGTCCGAAATATTTGCTGCCGGGGACTGACA
>JAOZLU010000723.1:0-1845 GCA_029934695.1 Desulfobacterales bacterium
CTATTGGGTTGCTATAAAACAGTTTGTTGGAGAAGTTCCCATGGAACTTTATAGAATACTTCTTTAAGCTCTGATGTGAGAGGGTGGTGCAACAGGGCAGCTTATATTAACCGAACACGAACAAGCCCCCCTCAAAAAACCCCCGTCATCGCAAGATGACGGGGCTTTTTTTTTATGATATTTGACAGATGAATTTAGGGTGCTATAGCACAACAGACAGGTCCTCTCAATGTTGGAATGGAGTGGATTGACAGAGATAGGCGTTAAGTTTGTCAGCTTCACGCCCGTCTGTGTGTCAGCGGAGCATCTTATGGACAGATACGAAAACATAAGATCCTACGTCGGTGAAATTCCAATGGATCTCTTTCCGCTCATGAGGAACTATCCGGTACCACCCTCGCCATTCGATGCTGATCTTGGCATTGTTTGTCGGGGTTGTCCCTGTCTTTAGCATCCACTTGTGGATTTAAAGGCTAATAAAAGAAGTGATTAAACTGGCAGGGACACAAGTAGCCCCGTCATCGCAAAGATAGCGGGGCTTTTTTTCCCTTTCTTGACAAGCAGATTTTGAGCATAATATTTATATCAGATGGATGTAGATGGCTGTATCCTTATCTACAATTAAAACAAAAAAAGGAGGATGTTAATTATGTGTGATGATTACGGCGATGATTGTGGTGATGACTATGGTGGCAGTGATGTCAGTGATATTTCCGGCGATTGTGATACCTGTGATGGAATCGGTCATAGCGGGTCAGGAGATCAATGTGAGGATTGCGGAGGTAGTGGTGATGCCGATACATATTGACACTCCAGATGATTGATAAACTCTCTCATCTCCGGAGCTGATGTTTACGTGGTAGATCGTATCAACTAAAAAGTTGGTATCCCATAGGGCGTAAATTCTATCACATCCTTTACTCCATTAAAATAAGGATAACACAATGTTTATCATAACAAAGGCTGTACGCAAAAAGCCCCGTCATCTCAAGATGGCGGGGCTTTTCTGTTTTGTGTGTTCTGAAATGTGTTATTTGTTCCAGGACTTAAAGGTCCGAATGTAATCTAAATCCAGAAACCGGCTGTTCCGATATGCGCCGTACCTGGATTTATTTGATCATCAGATGCTTGGATAACCGCTCCCGGAATGGCAATCCCAGACGAGCTTTTTTGGGGTGAGAACGCTCCCGGGATTGCCAATTGAAGCTCCGTTATTTCAGAAAATTAAAATAAGATCGGAAAAATCATTTCTTATTTTAAAAAATGCCTGTTTTTTAAAATAAGGCAGGCTGACACCCATCATATTTTAACAAATTAAAATAACGGCCGGTCGCAACGAATAATGAAATTTTTCCAGTCTTATGCAACCTCAGCAAATGTCATCAGACAGCTTGAAAAACTCGGTATCATAAATGAAATCACGGGCAGCAAAGAAATCGTTTGTTCCGATATACGCCGTATCTGGATTTATTTGATCGTCAGGCGTTTGAAAGTTTCAGTGAAAGCCTCGAA
The DNA here is from genome assembly GCA_029934695.1 of Desulfobacterales bacterium. Lineage (GTDB taxonomy): Bacteria > Desulfobacterota > Desulfobacteria > Desulfobacterales > 4be13 > JAOZLU01. The sequence continues at coordinate 1,513 of JAOZLU010000723.1, forward strand.
ATAAATTTCAGGGCTGAAAGCTAAAGCAGGCTGAAGCCAGCTATTACAGTGATTCAGCGTACTGAAGCAGGCTAAAGCCAGTTATTACAGTGCGCTTCAGCGTACTTTCGCTTTCAGCCGGGGAATTTATTCCTCGGCTTGATTCGGCAGCTCGAATAATGCCTGGGATTTGGCAATCCCAGGCGAGTCTTTTTGTGGGCAGCTTTTTAGAACCGCCTTTGAATAAAACAATAATGGTTATTTTGTTTTGACAAACGACATTTTTAAAGCTTATAATCATCAATTTGATTTTATTCAGAAAGGGAACATCATGGAATTTTTCCTTTGTGTGCT
>JAOZLU010000723.1:1945-3264 GCA_029934695.1 Desulfobacterales bacterium
ATCAATTTGATTTTATTCAGAAAGGGAACATCATGGAATTTTTCCTTTGTGTGCTCGGCATGGTAATGATTGCTGAGGGGCTTCCCTATTTTGTATCTCCTGAAAAGATGAAATTCTGGATACAAAGGGTACTTGAAATACCGGATAACGACCTCCGATGGGTTGGTTTTGTACTGATGCTTACCGGACTCTGGCTCGTTTACATGGGAAGGAGCTGATTGCCGTGTTTTTACTCACAGATTACAAATATGACCTTCCGGAAGAACTCATTGCCCAGAAACCGGCACCCCGGAGAGACCGGTCAAGGCTCCTCTGTCTGAACCGCAATACAGGAGAACTGTCCCATCACAGGTTTTGTGACCTCTGCGATCTTCTTTCACCGTCAGATGTGCTGGTCATAAACAACACAGAAGTGATTCCGGGACGCCTGATCGGGAAAAAAGATACAGGGGGAAAGGCAGAGCTTCTTATTTTGGACTATGGCAACGGGCGGGAAAGACAGGAACCTGACCGGGAGATGAAGTGCCTCATAAAATCTTCAAAACGCCCCAAACCCGGGGCATCACTTTTTTTCGATCAGGGATTAAAAGCAGAGGTCACAGGTTTTCAGGACGGAATTCATACCGTAAAATTTTCATGCAACGGTGATTTTGACAGTCTTCTGTACCAGATTGGAAATATCCCGCTTCCGCCTTACATCAAGCGGGACACAGACCCGCCCTGTGATGACAAAACTGCATATCAGACTGTGTATGCTTCGGAAAAAGGTGCCATTGCGGCCCCGACAGCAGGGCTCCATTTTTCAGAAGACATACTTGGAAAAATAAGGGCAAAAGGCATCAGTATCGTTGAAATTACCCTGCATGTGGGATATGGCACATTCCTGCCAGTAAGGGTATCGGATATCAGGGATCACCAAATGCATTCTGAATGGTATTCTGTCCCCGAAAGATCAGCGGAGATCATAAACCATGCAAAAGCAGACGGCAACCGCGTGGTCGCTGTGGGGACAACCTGTGTACGAACACTGGAGTACGCGTCGGATGAGAGCGGACATCTGAACCCCGGCCCCGGGAATTGCGACCTTTTCATATATCCCGGATACAGATTTCGGATGGCAGATGCAATGATAACGAATTTCCATCTGCCGGAATCAACATTGCTTATGCTGGTATCTGCTTTTGCGGGCCGTGAAAAGATATTGGAGGCATACAAAGAGGCAGTCCGTGAAAAGTACAGGTTTTTCAGTTACGGGGATGCCATGTTTGTTTGATGTTTGATGTTTGATGTTCGATGCTGGATGTTTGATGCTGGATGTT
>JAOZLU010000147.1:0-5876 GCA_029934695.1 Desulfobacterales bacterium
AACATCCAACATCCAACATCCAACATCCAACATCCAACATCAAACATCAAATCCGTTTTTCCGATGTCGCTTCAAGGGCTTCAATGATTTCAGACAGAAAAATATTGTAAGGTGTGGGAATGCCCAGTGCCTTTCCTTTTTCTGCAATTGCCCGGTTGATTACGCTCACTTCTGTGCCCGCTCTTTTCAGAATATCCTGCAACATGCTTGCCCGGTTTTCAGCTGTATTTGCACATACTTTTCTGACTTGCTCCAATGGATTTTTGTATGGGAGTTGAATGCCGAGTGCTTTGACCACGGCGGCCGCTTCTGAAACCGCATTTCCCATGATTTTTTCACATTCAGGCGTGATGCCCAGTATTCCGTTTGGAACCCTGAGTATTGCTGCAAGCGCATTGATACCGACGTTAATCAGCAGTTTTCCCCATATCAGGCTGTCGAGATTTTCGGAAAGGCTTACGTCTATGCCCCCTGCTCTGAAAGTTTCCACAATCCGGTTTAGGGACTGAGCATTTTCAGGGGAGTTGGCAATGTACGTCGGGCCCTGACCTGCGTGACGTGTATGGCCCGGGCCTATGAGCGTCCCACCATGAGAGGTTACGCCAGCCACTGCCCGGTCTTTGCCAAGAACTTTTTCAATAACCTCCAGATTTCCCAAGCCATTTTGCAGGGTAAGGGCCAGACCTTTCTGTCCCAAAAGCAACTTTGCAGTCTTGGCGGCTTCTTCTGTCTGGCAGGATTTGGTGAAAATAATGGCCAGATCAACCCCCGGTTCCACTTTATCTGGATCTGTGAAGGCAAAAAGGTGATATGTTTCAGAAGGGCCGTCGGTTTTCTCAACGATCAGCCCGTTTTTATTGATGGCTTGAATATGCGCCTCAAAAGGGTCTATCAGATAAACTGTTGAGACGGATGACAGCATTGACCCGAAAAGGGAGCCCATGGCTCCCGCTCCTATTATTGCAATCCGCAATGTATTCCTCCTTATGTTAATATATACAATCCGTGTGGGTGCATCTGCACGGATTATGGGATGTTGAGCTTGCAATCCCTATCTTATACACAATCCGTGCAGATATATAACAAAGGAAACTGAAGAATGAAAGAAATTATCATTGTTCCGTCAGGGATTTTCCAAAAAACAGTCGTCTGGTGGGTTCCGCTTCGCTGCACCCACCCTACATTTTTCTGAATCAGGTATATTATTTTATTTGGAGTTCCCCTTGCATAAGGCTTCCGGGTGTCAGTCAAACAGGGAGGGATTTTTCGGTATGAGATCAAGGCTCAAATAATCCTTTCTGCTAAGAAAGTAAAGCTATATATATGAAACATATCAGCATGTTGAGAAAATGTACTCTGGCAACTTTCTTTCAGGAAAGAATTGACCTGAAAGGCAAAAGGGGAGCTTATCGCTAATCCGTGTGGATATTATTCTATTTTCTTTACCTTCTGTCCCCATCCCCATTCCTGGGTATCCATCATGCTCAGCTTCTCCAGGGTCTCCTGAGCTTTTTCATGGCCTAATCGGGCTGCAGCCGCCAGATCATCCAATGCCCGTTTCTGAATGCCCATTTTCTCATAAGTTATCCCCCGGTCATAATAAGCCCGGGCAGATTTCGGCTTTAAATCAATTGCATTGGTAAACAGACTCAGTGCCTCCTGAAAATTACCTGAACGATACAGGGTCTCCCCTTTCTTAAGCCAATCTGACTCACTTATTTTTCGGACAGATTTGAAATCATATCCGCAGTGCCTGCAGGCCTTGGCATCCATCAGAATTTTTTCTGCACACTTGGGGCATCTTTTCATGTCCTGCTGTGCATCCCTCATATCTGCTTTTTCCCGTATTTTCTTACTCACCGTTATGAGATATTTGTCCATTATTCTTTCCAGAAACTGGGCAAAATCTTTTTCATCGATCTGATATATCGCAATCTGATGGTTAATTTGTTCCTGAACAATTTCCTGATTTTCTTTACGATCCGGAAGTATCAGGGAAAAATCGGCTAATAATTCAATGATCTGACCGTATTTGTCAAGCTGCAAATTCTTCATTGCAGCGGAACGCGGCACTTCATTTTTAATATTTTCAATTTTAAAATAGTCAACAGCGTTTTTAATGAGCGTATTTGTCCCGTCCCGAATCGTTTTTTCAAGAGTTGTGGTATCATGCTCCCTTTTCAGCTTGCGTACTTTTGTCTTGTGCTGTTTTTTCAAACCATTTATTATCCCGCCACATTCTTTTTCCACCTCTTTTTTTGTAACAATAAAGGTGATCAGCAAAGAAAGAGTATAAGCAAGAACAGTTGATATGAAGCTTATCCCGGGGTCAGATACCCGAAAAGAGAGATATGCTGAAAAGGCGATACCTGTTATCCCCAGAACAATTAAATTCATGTAGAAAATCATCTTTTACCTCCGGAAAATAAGATTCTGAAAGTTCTGCAAATCGTTGAAGTCACTTTTGATAACTTAATATTATTGTATCAGATATTTTCAATACTCATTTCATAAAAAAGAAGGATAAGTCAATGGGGTGGAAAGAGTATTCAGGGGTATAAATATTCCACTTTGAAGCAGGCGGATTTGCATAGTGGAAAGAGAACCTGCTGAAATAAAAGGAATAAAAAGATAGGAAAGGGATGCTTTGAAAAATTTGACGGTAAAAAGGCAATTTGCCCGAACGCAATCCGCTCTGTGTTCTTTGCGGCTCTGTGTGGAATATTTTTATGATCCCGCACAAAGACATAAAATTGTGCTACACCTGTTCAGCCGCAGGGCCGGCATGTTTGTATATCTCCAGGTTTTCTCTTGCAAAGTCAATTGAAGGATCCATCATCAATGCCTTATGGTAATATTGAATGGCTTTTTCTTTTTCCCCCATATCCCGATAATTTGAAGCAATGTTCGCATAATCAATTGCTGAACTCGGATCAAGCTCAAGCACTTTCCGGAAACAGGCAATGGCCTTTTCATGCTCTTTCAGCTTGAAATGGCAAAATCCCATTAAATTAAAAATATCTGTTCGTTCTGCATCGAACTCCTTCCCCTTTTCAAGCACATCAAGCGCGCTGTGATATTCCCCCATATCTTTCAGGCAGACCCCCATATAAGAGTAAATACTGGGGATATCCTGTTCGGTCGGCTCAAGTTCAAGGGCCTGCTCATAATATCGGAGCGCAGTTTCCGGGTCATTCAGGGAAAGATAGGATGATCCAAGATAAAACTTGACATAATATTTCCCGGGAAGATGATGTTCGATCTTTCTGAGTTCAGGAATGGCGGCTGCCGGGTCCCTGTTTTCCGCAATCAGCTTGGCAGAAAACATCCCCACACTGGTTCCCAGAGACCGCTCCCTGAAATGCGCCCCCGGTATAATGGTATAAAAGGCCGGTATCTGCAACAAAGGATGGGTCGTGCTGACCGCAATCACATCCATACCTTTCCGGGCCAGGGCAGCAATGCAGTTCTGAACCTCTTTCTTTATATTATTGTCTGAAAGATTGGGAAGCGCGGTTATATCAATTTCATGTTCAGGGGAGATCACAAAATCAGCTTCCTCAAGTGTCTGAAATTTGGGAAGACCGCTTGCCACATAATTGGAGCCTGTATTAAAATCACCGGCCAGTTGGGCAGCTTCGGTAAGGGCACGGCTCAATGCCTTTTGGGGATCAGGGGTTGTCCCGGCTGTCCAGACGATTTCACTTTTCCCGGGAAAAGTTGAGGGATCATAAGCCAAAATTCCCACGGTGGGAATCCCCATATCAAGAGAGAAATCCGAAAGCCAGAATTTTATCCCCGCGTTTCTGTACTTTTTTATCATTTCTGAAACTAGCGGGTCTGTTGCCGAGTCTGCTCTGATGGCAGATACTTTCAGTTTGTTTTGGCTGATGACAGAGGACACATGACGCTCCACAATCTCACATAAACCCTGGCTCAGTGCCTCTTCCGGACAGTTGCCGGCAGACGGGCCGTTAAATTCGTTGATGGTGAAAAACCAGTCAAAGGGAATCAGAACCGCTTCATTCCGCGTAAGATTATAGGCCCAGGTCCATTTCAGGGGAATATCCTCAAATATCTTCCGGCTGATTTCCAGGTCTTCGGATTTGTCATGGACTGACTGGGCAATCATATCAAAAGAAATGGCCCTGTCTTTCAAATTCCGATATTTTTCCACAAAAAAATTTTCCGGTTTTTTGCTGAAACTGAAAAAACTGAACCGCTCAACCAGTTCCATGACAGCGCTGGCTTCTGCCTGCTCAGGGGTTCCGCCTTTTCCCATCTGCTTTTTTGTTCCGGTAACGGACATGGCATCTTTGCCGCAATTGCTGAAATAAACCGGAATATCCAATCTTCCGTTATCAATTCTTACTGTATATTCAAGGAGATCAAGGTCCAGTTGTTTTAATTTTTCCCTGAATCGCTTGACAGTCTCCTCAGGCGGTAATATTTTGTCCTGATCAAGGGTGGATTTTTTGAAGGCATCATTTAATATAATACGATGATTCATTGGTTTTCCTCCATGGGTTTTAGGTTTCAGGTTTCAGGTTTGTGACCTGGATCATGGACGTTTGTATGAACGGTCAAAATTTCCTTAAAACCTAAAACCTAAAACTTAAAACCTAAAACCTTGTTGTAAAGAGATTATTAAAATAATGTTTTTTTGAATTGACTTTCAAAATTTAATCTGATAAGCAAGAAAAATCCTGTGGGGATGTAGCTCAGCTGGGAGAGCAGTTGGTTCGCAATCAACAGGTCAGGGGTTCGAGTCCCCTCATCTCCACCATGACGACATAAGCTTTCCTTTATGAACATTCTTTGCAATAATCAGTTAGGCAAATCACAATAAAGAATCCCCAAAAAGCGACAGACATGGCATAAAAATTGACAATCCGTTTCATAAAACTGCGTGACTGAGGCGGAGTGTCCGGTGAATCTGCGGAAATCTTCATGCCATATCAAGATTACCCTTATGCCCGCATGCATGTATAGGCGTTTCCCGCGAATGTCTTGTCCGGGGAAAGGTTGAAAGGTTACGCATATTTTATGATTATCATTCCTGCAGTTGACATAAAAGATGGTAAGTGCGTCCGGCTACTTCAGGGGCGCATGGATGATGAAACAATTTTTTCCGACGATCCTGCTGCCATGGCAAAGCGATGGGAAAATGAAGGTGCTGAACTCATTCATGTGGTGGATCTCAACGGTGCTTATGAAAAAAGCCCCCAGAACATCAGTTCCATAAAAAAAATTCTTGAAACCGTGAATGTGGGAATCCAGGTCGGGGGCGGCATCCGAAACAGCGACAATATCCGAATGCTGCTGGATATGGGGGTAAGACGGGTCATTATCGGCACGGAAGCGATTCAAAATCCCCAGATGGTAAAAGACGCGTGCAAAACATTTCCGGATCAGATTGTTGTGGGGATTGACGCACTTAACGGACAGGTCGCCATTGAAGGATGGGCTGAAATAACACAGACCAAGGCGGCCGATCTGGCAAAACAGTTTGAAGACTGCGGTGTGGCTGCAATTAATTTCACGGATATCCACAGGGATGGTATGCAGACCGGACCCAATATTGAGGAGACCGGAAATCTTGCAGAGGCCATATCCATACCGGTCATTGCTTCGGGCGGCGTCTCAACACTGGATGACATAAAAAACCTGATGCCTCTGGAAAAGGCAGGCGTTGTCGGAGTCATCACCGGAAGAGCGATATACAGCGGAACCCTGGACCTCAGAGAAGCCATAGCAGTTTCAAAATAGTTGAAATTTGAAATTTGAAATTTCTGGTGGGTTCGCTGCGCTGCACCCACCTACATTTTTTGAATCGGTCTTGACAAAAGCAACCTCAGACATTATTCTGTAGTTTT
>JAOZLU010000147.1:5976-12989 GCA_029934695.1 Desulfobacterales bacterium
ACATTTTTTGAATCGGTCTTGACAAAAGCAACCTCAGACATTATTCTGTAGTTTTGCTGAAAATTTGGAGGCCCTTCTTTTGTTTTCAGTTATTTGACATAATGTGAAATTTTTTATAAGGACATAAGCCACGGATACACGGATAATCTGGCATCCTTCATTTTGCCGCCTAAAGGCGGAACTACGAACGGAACTACGAACTTTGCCGCCTAAAGGCGGAACTACGAACTTTTCCGTGTCTGAAATTAAAGTTGCATATCACGTTTGCATATTGAAGGAGGCTCGTCTTTTTTTGGCCTTTATCCCGAAAGATAAAATTACGGATATCCAGTCCGCTGCTGATATTGTTGAAATTGTTTCAGAATCCGTACTTCTGAAAAAAGCAGGAAAAGACTACAAGGGGCTTTGTCCGTTTCATACCGAAAAAACCCCCTCGTTCACAGTAAGTCCTGAAAAACAGATATTTCACTGCTTTGGGTGCGGTACGGGAGGAAATGTTTTCAGCTTTCTGATGAAACAGGAGGGCGTTTCGTTTCCTGAAGCTGCAAAAACACTTGCCCGACGCTATGGCATTGAAATTCCGACACAGACCATGCCCCCGGAGGAGAGACAGCGCATGGATGAGCGGGAAAATCTTTTTGCCGTCAACAGACAGGCTGCTGATTTTTTTCACCATTCCCTGCTGAACAGTCCCGCAGGGGAAAAAGCAATGACATATCTGAAGAAACGGGGCATGACAAAAGAGACAGTTGACGCTTTTCATATCGGATATGATTCCGGCTGGGATAATTTTACAAATTATTGCCTGCAGAAAGAGATATCCCGCGAACTGGCGGAAAAAGCAGGCCTGATCGGCTCCAAAAACGGACGGTTTTATGATCGCTTCTGGGACAGGATCATATTTCCGATCTTTGACGTGGGGATGCGTGTGATCGGCTTTGGCGGACGGGTGACGGACAATTCCAATCCCAAACGTCCCAAATATTATAATTCCCCGGAAACGCCTCTGTACAACAAAAGCCGGTCCTTATACGGTCTGCACAGGGCAAAGCAGAAATGCAGGCAGAGCGGCATTGCTTATCTGACTGAGGGGTATGTTGATGTGCTGTCCCTTTATCAGCATGGAATAGAAAACGCGGTTGCAACGCTCGGGACAGCAATCACCCCGGAGCATGTCCGTCTTCTTAAAGGATATGTCCGCGAGGTCATCCTTGTGTATGATTCAGATGAGGCAGGCATCAGGGCCGCCCAGCGGAGCATCGGAACTTTCAGGAAAGAAAATATGGATGTCCGTATCCTTGTCCTGCCTTCAGGATATGATCCGGATGCATATCTTTTTGAATTCGGCCCTGAATCTTTCACAGATGCTGCAGAAGGAGCGCTTTCTGCCATGTCTTTCCTCTTGGACGCTGCAATAAAAAAGCACGGGCTTTCTGTTGAGGGGAAAATTCGTATCCTTTCGGAGATGAAAGGCTCCCTGGCATCTGTCCATGACAGTGTGGCAAGATCATTGTACATTAAGGATTTTGCAGACCGTATCCATGTTGATGAGTCAGCAGTTCTGGAACAGGTGAGGGAGGTAATTTTTGAAAATAAAAAGAAAGGACTGTCCCGTCAGCATTATCCCCCGAAACAGCTGTCAGACGGACCGCTTTCTTCTCCCGCCCTCAGAATTGAACAGCAGATTACTTCCATGATGCTTCAGTTCCCTGAAATATTGACTGAAATACATCACCGGAATCTGATTGAGGATTTTGAGAATGAAACCCTTAAATCTGTATGCCAGACAATTTTAAAACATAATAATGGTTCAGACGGCAGGGTGTCGGAACTGATCGGGTTAATGGATGACAAAAAAAAAAGGGATATGGCGACTTCCCTGGCAATGAAAGAGGATGCCTGGACCCGTGAGGGGTGTCTCAGTCTGATCGCACAATTTGAATCCATCCGAAACCGACGCAAAACCGCTTTTTTGGTACAGAAAATGGGAGCAGCAGATGACCATGAAGAAATGCTTTCGATTGGAAATGAATTTCAGAGGGAAAAAGAGATTCAGGCCGGAATAAGACAGTAAGGCTGTTTCGGAAAAGATTCAGTCTTTTGAGCTTTAAGCTTTAAGCTTTAAGATAAGCAGGAGGCTATTTATATGACAAAAAAATCCGCTGCAAAACCCAAAGGTAAGACTATCAATGAAAATGCCCTGAAGGAACTGATTTCCAAAGGGAGAGAACAGGGCTATCTGTCTTATGATGAAATTAACGGTGTGCTCCCTGACGATATGCTGGCTCCGGATCAGATTGACGACACACTCATCCTGTTTGATGACCTTAACATTGAAATTGTAGATGAGAAAAAACGAAAAGTAGCGGATAGTATAAAAAAAACCAAAGAGAAAAAGACCACCGACGCGGCTGATGCTGCTGCTACTCAGGATTTCGGTTCAGTCACCGACCCTGTCAAAATGTATCTGCGTGAGATGGGTCTTGTCAATCTTCTGACCAGGGAAGAAGAGGTGGTCATTGCCAAAAAGATAGAGGCGGGTGAGCAGGAAGCCCTGAAATCACTCCTTGAAACCACCACCGGAGTGGAATGTATCATGAGGCTTGGCAGGCATATTGAGGAGGGAGAGCTTCGCTCGAAACATGTTCTCAGAGACATTGATGAGGGGGACACTTATGTTGATGAAGCGGTCCAGATTGAGTCCTTTTTAAAGACCATCCATGGAATCCGGCAACTTTACGATGAAAACAGGAAATTTCGTGGAGAACTTTTCTTAGGGGAACTGGAATCAGACCAGCAGCGCAAGCTCAAAAGATATATCACACGTCGGAATAATAAAATTTTTTATCTGCTTAAAGACTGGCGTTTTGAAAACGATGTCATTGAGAAGATTGAAAAACTTATAAGGGATCAGATAGACTGGTTTGATAACATGGGCAAACGGATGCTGATGAGTGCGGGCACTGTGAATGCCCCCCTGTCAGAGGCATGTTCTCAGTTGGAAAGCGAACATCACTTTGTTCAATGGGCGCAATACCGCTGTGACCTGAAAAAAGACGAAATCGTCTCACAATTTCAGGATATCAGGATTGTCCGGAGTCAGATAGAGGAAAAAGAAAGGCTCATCAAGGCAAAGTGCCGGACCCTGAAGCGCATTATTTCAGGTGTTGATGAGGGGCATGCCAAGGCAAAAAGGGCCAAAAGCGAGCTGATCAAGGCCAATCTGCGCCTCGTTGTCAGTATTGCCAAGAAATATACCAACAGAGGGCTTCAGTTTCTGGATCTGATACAGGAAGGGAATATCGGTCTGATGAAGGCGGTGGACAAATTTGAATATCGCCGGGGATACAAGTTCAGCACTTATGCGACCTGGTGGATCCGGCAGGCCATCACCCGGGCCATTGCAGATCAGGCAAGAACCATTCGTATTCCGGTCCACATGATTGAAACCATCAACAAACTCATCCGTACTTCCAGATATCTGGTGCAGGAACTCGGGCGTGAGCCTACGCCTGAGGAGATTGCCGAAAAAATGGAAATTCCCTTGGACAAGGTGCGGAAGGTCCTGAAAATTGCCAGGGAACCGATTTCTCTGGAAACCCCCATTGGCGAGGAGGAAGACAGCCATCTCGGAGATTTCATAGAAGACAAAAAATTCATGCTCCCTTCGGATGCTGCTGTCAGCCTGAACCTCGCTGAACAGACCAGGAAAGTCCTTGCCACATTAACCCCGCGTGAAGAAAAGGTGTTGCGTATGCGCTTCGGCATCGGGGAAAAGGCGGACCATACCCTTGAAGAGGTGGGGCAGGATTTTGCAGTCACCCGTGAGCGGATCAGGCAGATTGAGGCCAAGGCCCTGAGAAAACTGAGGCATCCGACCCGAAGCCGGAGGCTGAAGAGTTTTCTTGATTATTAAAAGTGAAAAAACCCAACCAAAAATATTTAATGCTTGACAAAATGTTTTTATGAAGTTAGAAGGGATTTATTCAGGCTGATTCACGGGCCCATAGCTCAGTTGGAAGAGCCCCCGGCTCATAACCGGATGGTCTCTGGTTCGAACCCAGATGGGCCCATATCCTGATTTGAAATAATACTGAACGCCATATCTAAAGGGTTGAAAGAGGATTTGTCAAAATAGCGGTTGCTATCTGCTCTTTTTTTAAAAAAAATGGGGCGGCTGTCCTGAAAATTTCGGCATCCTTACCAGAAAACAAAAAGTGGTCGTTCAGAACGATTTGCAAAATGGTTTTATGTTAAGGCAGACTGAAAAATGAAGAATGTCAAGATTTCCCAACTATCTTTATATGTTACAAGAAAATTGTATAACAACGACAAACAATATAGTAAAGGGGCAAAGTTTTCTGCCTGGAAGTTTAAAGAAACCAAGTTTTTAAAAAACTTGGTTTCTTTTTTTTGGATTTGAGTCAATATGACTGTAACTGTTGCAGATATTATAAGGATAATGGAAACCCTTGCCCCGTCCCGGCTTGCTGAAACATGGGACAATGCAGGGCTTCAGGTCGGGCAGAAAGACTGGCCTGTCAGACGTGTCTGGGTTGCTCTGGATCCGACTCCTGATGTGATGGCTGCTGCCTCTGAAAAAGGCGCTGATCTTTTAATCACCCACCATCCCCTGATATTCAAACCTCTGAAGTCCGTTGATTTCAGCACACCCGCAGGTTCCATCATCCTTATGGCAAGTCAGCATCAGATGGCCATATTTTCAGCACATACCAATCTTGACAACGTGGCAGGCGGTGTCAATGATGTCCTTGCATCCAAAATCGGTCTCAAAAATCTGGAAACTCTGGGAAAGGCCATGGAACCGGAAATCTGCAAACTGGTTGTCTATGTTCCGGCTGAATATGAGCAGAAGATTCTGAACGCTCTTTTTGAAACAAGTGCGGGAAGCATCGGTGAATATTCATGCTGTTCATTCAGAAACAGAGGCAAAGGCACATTCAGGCCAGGACCTTGGGCAAAGCCGTTTGCCGGCGAGGCAGGTAAAATTTCCCATGCAGATGAGGTCAGAATAGAAACAGTTGTGGCGCAAAATGATGTTACGCGCGTTACTGAATACATAAAGGACATTCATCCTTATGAAACCATGGCTTACGATGTGTATCCAATTCAAAATTCCGAATTCCGGATTCCGGATTCAAACAGAATACAGGGACTCGGGCGCATTGGTGAGCTTGATGAAAAAATGGATCTGGCATCTTTTGCCCTGAAGATCAAAGAAATATTGGGACTTGAATCTGTAAAAGTTGCAGGAAAACCGGATTTGCCCGTAACTAGGGCGGCACTCTGCACAGGGAGCGGTTCCAGCCTGATGAACATCTTTTTTTCATCCGGGGCTGAAGTTTATATCAGCGGAGATTTGCGGTATCATGATGCCAGGGACGCGGAAGCCCAAGGACGCGGGCTTATTGATATCGGACATTTTGCATCAGAGTTTATGATTGTCGAGGTCCTTGCAGACCGGCTGGGTAAAATTCTGCATGAAGCCGGGATGGATGTAACTGTTGAGGCATGCAGACTTGAAAAAGAACCGTTTGTGTCAGTCTGAGGAAGGAAATCTGAAGGATGAAGTTTGAGGGATGAAGTTTGAGGGATGAGGGATGAAGGATGAAGTTTGAGGAAGGTCTGATTCATAATTCATAATTCATAATTCATAATTCATAATTCATAATTCATAATTCGTTCCGGCTTAGGTTAGCCGCCGAATTTTAACCAAGCCGGTTTTTTGTAACTAAGTCAGGCGGGAGAAAAATGGATGAATGAACAAATAGATATTCTGATAAAACTCCAAAAAATCGAAACTGAAACCAGCCGTATCAGTGTCATACTCAAGAGCGTATCTGAGAAAGCTGACGAGTTGGATACCAAGCTGAGTGTGTCTGAACAGACCTTGGAGGCTGAATCATCTCTGCTTGACGAGCTGAGAAAAAAATATCGCTCTTATGAAGCGGATGTGAAAGATAATATCTTTAACATAGAAAAGAATCAGGAAAATTTAAGGTCTATTAAAACAAACGAGGGGTATCAGTTGTTGCTAAGGACAATTGATGATTTAAAGGCAAAGAATTCTCAGCTCGAAGATGAGATGATCGCATGTCTGAATCAGACAGAGGAGGCGGAAAAAAGTATTGCGTCGAAAAAAGACGAATATTTGCAGCTTAAAGACCAGACAGCTGTCGAAAAGCATACGATAAAGCAGAAATCTGCTCGGGAAAAGAAAAAGCTTGCCAAGCTTCACACAGAGTGGCGCACTTTTTCCGAAAGGATGGACCCACGATTACTGAAGAAAATCAATATGGTAAAGGAAATGACAGGCAGGAGCGCAATCGCGCGTGTGAAGGATGCGATATGTGAGGGATGCAATATGAATATTCCGCCACAGATGTACAATGATCTTCAGCGTCTTGACAAATTAGAATCCTGTCCATATTGTCAGAGGATTATTTATTGGGAGAAACCTTCCAATTGACAAATGATGAATTGTGAATTGTGAATGATGAAATTCCGGTCAGAGCAGATCAGACGATCGCCGGTTCATTTTGATCCGGAGGAAAGTCCGAACACCGCAGGGCAGGGTGCTCCGTAACGCGGAGTCGTGGCAACGCGAAGGAAAGTGCAACAGAAAATATACCGCCTCATTGGGAAGAATGAAGGATGAAGGATGAAGGATGAATTCATGCTTCTGAATTCAGCGTTCCGGAGGTAAGGGTGAAATGGTGTCGGTAAGAGCGCACCAGTTCCCCGGGCGACTGGGGAAGCTTTGTAAACCCCACTCGGTGCAAGACCAAATAGAGGAACGTCCGAGGGTTGCCCGCCCGAGTTCCCGGGTAGGTTGCAAGAGATGCCGGGCAACTGGCATCCACAGATGAATGATCGTCACCTGATCCTGAGTAATCCGGATCAGGAACAGAATTCGGCTTATGAACTGCTCTGGCCATTTTTTTTGATGTTTGATGTTTGATGTTTGATGTTTGATGTTTGATGTTTGATGT